>JAKVCU010000039.1 GCA_022448955.1 Saprospiraceae bacterium | reverse complement strand
ATTAGTTGTGCTCAGCAAAGTCCAGCTTCTTCAGCAGGTTCAAGTGATGGCGAAGCAGCAATTAGTATACAAGGAGGAACTGCGCCATATACTATTGAATACAGCGGTCCGTCTAGCGGAAATGATAATGCAGCAACGGAAGGTACTTATAACTTTGGTGGTTTGGAAGTGGGGACTTATACTTTTACTGTTACAGACGATAATGGTTGTGTTGAAACTTGTTCGGTGGTGATTGATGTATTGGGAGGCGTGGTTTGTAATCGTTTACAGGACTCCTTGGCATTAGTCGATTTATATAATGCGACAGATGGACCAAACTGGACAAATAGCTGGGATTTGGATCAGCCAATGGAGACTTGGTTTGGGTTAGTATTTACGGCAGAAGGTTGTGTAGAAGAGATAGCGCTTGGTGTAAATAATTTATTAGGTACTTTACCTGCTTCTTTGGGTACGCTTTCGCAAATACAACGCTTGTATTTATTTGAAAATGAGCTTAGTGGTAATTTACCTGCGGAATTGGGAAATGCAGCTACACTGCAACAAATATTTATATATAGCAATCAATTTGATGGTAACCTGCCTGCTCAATGGAGTAGCTTGATTAATTTGGAAGGTTTATCCTTATTTAATAATAATCTGAGTGGTGTTATTCCTGAAGAATGGGGAAGTTTACAATCGCTGCTTGAGCTTTATTTGAACTCTAATCAGTTATCGGGGAATATTCCTGTTAGTTTTATTGGCTTGGCGAGTCTAGAAATTTTACATATTGATAATAACAGATTAGATGCATTACTACCTAGTTTACCCATAGGTATTCAAGATATGAGAATACAAGGAAATAGACTTGTTTTCCGTGATTTACTTCCTGAAGCTGCAGCCTTATTAGCGATTCCTAACATTGTTTATGCGCCACAGGCGGAGGTGTTGAGTTTTCAAGAAATTACTGTGGTAGAGGGTACAAATGTAATGATTAATGATAGTTATCCAAGTCCTGATCCGAGTAATGATTATGAGTGGTTTAGAGAAGGGATATCATATTTGACGGCATCAGGAGGAAATATTCCTCCTCTTAACTTTCCTGCAATTACTTTGGGTGATGCTGGAACTTATCAGCTAGAAATCACTAATGCTAATCTTCCAGATTTAACATTATTCAGTCAATTGAAGATTATAAATGTAGAGGCGGAAGTGGATTGTACAGATTCTGATTTGACCTTTGCTTTTGGTGACTTACAAGGGCCAAGTTGTGGACTAGCTGATAATGGGTTTGCAGGATTAGTACCATTCCTTGGTGTACCACCTTACAGCTATTTGTGGTCCAATGGTGATACAAGCCCAATCGCAACTAATCTATCTGAAGGGCAATATGGTTTTACGATAACAGATGCAGAGGGCTGTACAGTAGATGGACAGGTGAATTTAATGGCTATTAATCCAATTGAATTGATATGTCCTGATGATATTGACATTATTATCGAAGCAGATGAAAATGGTATTCTTTTAGATATTCCATTGCCAGATACAGGCATTTGCCCAGCAGATTCCGTAAGGCATTTCGCAGAAGGTGCAACTCTAATTCCTGATGCTCTAGGTGCAGTTGGTGTTCAATTTTTTAATGTTGGAGTAACAACGGTTACATATTATGTACCGGGTTTAGATTCTTGTACATTCAATGTTAATGTAAGTCAAGTGGAAGACCCCTGTGACGATTTTGCAGTAACGCCAAATCAGGTACAATCACCCATATGTAATGATGGGAATGATGGCTTTATTGAATTAACGGTATCTGGTGGTGATGGTAACTATGAATTTACATGGTCAAATGGAGCGATAACAGAAGATTTAACTGATCTTTCAGTAGGGCTGTATGTAGCGACAATCACAGATGGGAGTGGATGTGAAGTTTCTGTAAGTTTTTGGTTACAAGAAGAAAGCGAGTTGAATTTGAGCTGCGAAGGAATTCCTTTCAGCAATTATGGTCAAATGAATAGTAGTATTCAATTATTTGCTAGTGGTGGTCAAGCCCCTTACAATATTGATTTCGTTGGCCCAGTGAGTGGTGCACTACCAGATCAGTTAGAGGGAGAAATTTTCTTGGATGATTTACCAGAGGGCGATTATGTTATTACACTTACAGATGCGGATGGGTGTATGATAACTTGTGCTACAAGTATTACCGACCCATGTACCACATTCGTTTGTCCAGATGATATCACACTATTTATAGAAGCAGATTCTAGTGGGATCTTATTAGATATTCCAGGACCAGATGTTGGGGATTGTGGATTAGGCTTTATCCAATATAATTTGCAGGGAGCAACTGTGCAGGGGAATACAGCAGGTGTTGTTGGCATTCAATTTTTTAATGTAGGGGTAACTACCGTTAACTACTTCGTTCCGGGGAAAGATACCTGTACTTTCAATGTTGAAATTTTGAAAGTAAGTGACCCATGCGATGATTTTGCAATTATTCCTAACCAAGTAGAATCTCCTCTATGTGAAGGTGATGCAAATGGTACGATTGAGCTTACGGTAATTGGAGGAGATGGAAACTATACTTATGATTGGTCGAATGGAGCGAGCTCAGAAGATTTAGAAAACTTAGCACTTGGCTTATACTTATTGACCATTATAGATGGTAATGGGTGTGAGGTATCCACTAGTTTTTGGTTACAAGGACCAAATTCCATTAACTTAGTCTGTGATCATTTACCTGGTAGCGGTATCCTTTCCTTTGATTTGTCTGGCGGTACAGGCCCTTATAATGTAGATGTTACAGGGCCCGAAAACTTCACTTTTTCCGATATTAATGAAGGCTTCTATGAGGTGGAAGATATACCAGCAGGAGATTATAATATTACGGTTATAGATGCTAATGGATGTACAGTCTTTTGTGATGTAATGGTAGTAGATGAGGTAAATTGCGATGATTTAGGATTTAGTTTTACGGTGGAAAATAGTAATTGCTTACTAGCAGATGGAAGTGCCAATGTTATGGTATTTGGTGGAAGTGACGATTATGCTTATGTGTGGAGTAATGGCACAACAAATCCAATGCTTATTAACGTATTTGCAGGAACTTATGGACTAACTATTACAGATAACATCAATGGCTGTATTCTTACGACTGATATCACTATTCCGAATGTTGGCGAAGCTCAGCAATTGGCTATAGAAGAGACGATTTGCATAGGTGAAAGCTACTTGTTTGATGGGGTAGAGCTGACTGAACCAGATATTTATACAGCAATACTTGTGAATCAATTTGGTTGTGATAGTATCGTTACGCTTACGCTAAATGTGGTGGAGCTGACTACTGAAATTATGGGTGATCCTACTTATTGTGAAGATGAAATAGGTGCTCATCGATTCGAAGTTGACTGGGATGGCGAAGTACTTTGGAGTACAGGTTCTACCGAAGACTTTGTCGATGTACTGTTGACAGATGGTACGCTTTCGGTGAGCATTACTGATGAAAATGGCTGTATGGCAGTTGATGAAATTGATTTGAGTATTATTCCATCTCCAGAAGTTGAAATAACGGGTGTTTTAGAAGTTTGTAAAGACGAATTGACGGAAGTTGTAGCAAGTGGTGGTGTTAATTATGAATGGAGTACAGGTGAGTTCGGACCAGTAGTGATGTTGCCAAGTGGTACACACGCCGTAAGTGTGACTAATGCGGAAGGTTGCGTTACGGTAGAATTGGTAGAAATTATTGAAAATGAATTACCGATACTTCCAATTTACGATCCAATTGCCACTATTTGTTTTGGAATTATTCCAGAATTGTCGATCAATAATCCACTACCTGATTTTATTATAGATTGGTTTAACGAGAATAATCAATTCTTAGGTTCAGGTAATACTTTTCAGCCACAAGGACCAGGTAACTATTTTGCGCAAATGCGGAATACCTTAACGGGCTGTGTAAGTATTGAATTAGCCATGTTCCAGGTATTTCCTGATACAGAACCACCCGTATTTGAAAACTGCCCAAGTGATGACGAGATATTTGTTGTAGTTTGGAATACTGCGGAAGATGTAGGACCGACTATTAATGATCCAGCATTTGTTGCTACAGACAATTGTAGCGATGTAGATATTTTGACTCAAATTGTAGATACAGCTCCAGTAGGACAGGAAGGCTGCGGGCCGATTGTTGTTACAGGATGGGCAACGGATGCTTCTGGAAACACCTCTATGTGTAGTTATGAAATAGAAGTGGTGAAAACAGATGATCTGACCTTCTTTATCGATACTGCCAATATTGACTTTGAGGATAATGTATTCGATGTATCTGTATTGGCGAAGGACTTCAACAATGTTTCCGGATTCCAATTTACGATGATGATCTCAGATACAAGTGGTGGGACCTTCTTAGGTTTGACGCCTCTAGCACCAGAACTAGAAGATGGCTTATCTTTCAATATTCAGAATGATTCAACCATGCGTATTCTTTGGTCGGAGGTATCAAGCAACCCCAATCAACTAAGTGTCTCGTTACCAGATAGTACACCAATATTTAGTTTACAACTGAGCATGCCGGGTGAGCCTGGGGATTGTGATATGCTCATGTTTGCAGATGACCCAGTGAACAAGGTAGCAATCAGAGATAATGTAGGAGAGGTTATTCCTGGTACCATCGATGGAGAAGTTTGTATTCCTGAAATTGCCTCTATTACTGGCCGTATTCATAGAGAAGACGATCAAGGGGTGAAAAATGTAGAGGTGAATTTGATTTCTAATGAAGGAACACTAACTGCTATTACCGATACGGATGGTAATTATTTCTTCAATGAGTTACCCTTAGGTATGGACTATACAATCGTTCCATTTAAGGATGATAATCATCCTAATGGCTTGAGTTTAGTTGATATTACTCGCATTAGAGACTACATCCTCTTTGGACCGCAAAGTCAATTCTTAGAAACCCCATATCGCAAGATTTCGGCGGATGCTACGAACAATACTAATATTAGCTTGACAGATTTAACAACGCTAATTGTATTGAGAATTTCAGGACCTGATGCGGTTCTTCCAAACAACACATCATGGCGGTTTGTAGATGCTGATCACGAATTCCAAAACCCTGATATCCCTTGGTTGGGTGGATTTCCAGAAGAGAAGTTTATTGCGAGTCTAAATGAAGATAGCACGGACAATGACTTCATCGCTATGAAAATTGGTGATGTGAATTTAACAGCTGCTACGCAGTTGTTCCCATCTACGCCGCATTATCTGGAGCTTGCTGATCAAGAATTGGTGGAAGGCCAAACGGTATTAGTGCCGATCAATGCGAAGCATATTAATAACTTAATTGGTTTTGAATTAGACTTAGTATTTGATCCAACAGTAATGAAGTTAGAGCAGATTATACCAGGTGATTTACCAATGAGTGATTTCAGATTTAATGAAGATCGCTTTAGAGAAGGCGTACTTTCGGGCCTATGGCTGAATATGTTTGGTGAAGACTTTGGTGCAGAAGAAATGACCATGTTCTACCTTGAATTTACCGCTAAAGAAGATGGACAGCTAAGTGAATTGCTAGGATTGGGTTACGAATATATGGAAAGTATTGGTGTGACCAATGATCATCGTGCAGTGCCTTTAGAACTGGTATTCACAGATCAGGCCATTATCTCTAGCACTAATCAAGTAGATCGTCCAGAAATGCAATTGATGGGTGCCTATCCTAATCCATTTGACGAAAGTACGAATATTCAGTTCTTCTTACCAGAGGCTGAAAATGTCCAGATCGAATTATATGATCTATCAGGAAAAGTACATTGGGTAGAATCAAGAGATTTATCTAGTGGCTATCAAGAATGGCTGATTGGTGATCAAGAGCTCAGTACAGAAGGGATTTATTTCTATCGCCTTTCGGCAAATGGCAGAGAGGTGTACGGAAAACTGATTAAACAATAGAAGTTAATGTCCTATGATAATCGTTGTGTGATTCGCCTTAGGCGGATCACATAACGGCCTTAAAATATAATGATGAAACGAGCATGATCTTTATTAATCACACGCCTTAGGCGGACACGCAAGGGAATGATTAAAAAATATCATGGGAGAGCGCAGCGGTTCTATTTGTGCAGTTCCGAAATTAATCGGAATTCTGCATTTTGCCGCTTGCGAAAAAATTTTAACAGATGAAAAAAACTATACTAACCATAATCGGAGGCTTCTTTTTTTACTTTCAAATGGCGGCACAACCTGGATTCTTTATAACAGATGCTATTCCAAATGTTGGAGATACGTTTACTTTGGATGTTGGAGTGAAAGACTTTACCGATCTGTTATCAACGGAATATACTATTCGCTGGGACCCTAGTTTAATTGCATTTGATGGAGTTAATAACTTAAATTTAGTGGATTTAGATATTTCTGATTTTGATTTTACGAATGTCATTAGTGGTTATCTGACAATTCAGTGGTCTGTTGGGAATAATCCAGATGCTTGTTCTGACCCTTTTGCAGATGGAATAACGATTCCTGATTCAACTATAATTTATGAGCTAAATTTTACTGCAATAGGTCCTATTTGTGAACAAACTAATGTCTTAATCGATAATGATCCATTACCTATATATATTACTAGAAAGTTTGTGCCAAATCCCAATTGTTTAAATATTGGTGCATTAGTCGATGAAGGTGGGTTTGTGTCTATATTTACCTGCGATTGGGAAATTACTGAAGTTGTTAATCCTCCTTCTTGCGATAATATAGATGATGGTCAAATTGAGGTAGTTCCAACAGGTGGTTTTGGTCTCTATTCTTACGATTGGTCAGATGATATTTATGATGGTTTATCGTCTTTAGAAAACCTAGCGCCAGGTAACTATGAGGTAACAATTACAGATGAATTATGCTGTGAATCCATTCTAAGTTTTGAATTAATTGCAGAAGATCTTGTCGCCCCTATTTTCCAAACTTGCCCAAATGATACTTGTATCGCTTTAGCCGTCGGTGCGACCGTAGGTATATATGATTGGGACTTGCCCATAGCAGAAGATAATTGCTCAGCAAGCGATGCCCTTACTTACTTTAGCAATGGATATCTATCAGGCGAAGGTATTTTTAATATTGGAACAACTACGGTTGAATATACAGCGTCAGATGAAGCAGGGAATTTGAGTACCGCCTGTCAATTTGATGTGGAAATGAAGCCTTCCTCTGATTTGACTTTCTATCCTGATACCACAAAGGCAGTAGTGAATGGAAATTGTATTGACGTTCCAATTAAGCTCCTCAACTTTGTAGATGTAGATAGCTTCCAACTTTCTATGCGTATTACACCACAAATGGCAATTGATTCTGTTGTCGTACTACAAAATCCTAACAATTCTGATCCTGTAGAATGGGAAATGATAGACAATCACGTCATCACCATTCATTGGGAAAGTTCGGTACAGGGTGGAAGAACGGTACCAGATAGCACAACGATTTTTGGTTTGCGCATTAAGTTGTTAGAAAATAACGATGATTGTAAAATCATTCGATTTACCAACGAGCCCGTTCAGAAATGGGTAGCTTTCGCAAATGGTTTTCAAGCTGTACCTACAACTATTGATCGAGGTTTATGCCTAGGACCAACCGTAGGTATTGGTGGCGCCATTCAAAGTTTGACACAAGCACCATTGGAAGGAATTGAAGTCATTTGTACGGATGCTCCAACGACTTATACAGATGAAGATGGACTTTACAGGTTTGACGGTTTAGATTGGTTAGGAGATTATGAAATTGCGCCATTTTATGATGAGGATCCATTAAATGGAGTAAATGTAGCAGATTTAGTGTTGATCAGAGATCATTTATTACAGCAAACAGCATTGCCTAATGGTTATGCAAGAATTGCAGCAGATGTGAATAACTCTGGGGATATCTCTTTGATTGATTTAGTATTAATTGCACAGTTGATTCTAGGCTTTGGAGATGTATTACCCACTCCTTCTTGGCAGTTTGTACCCCAGGCTTACCCAATTGTTATTCCAATAGAAAATAATGGAGTCCCATTTTTTGTGCAAACAGCTCCATTAGTGAATGTGGTCAACAATCGCCCAAATATTAACTTTTGGGGAATTAAAATGGGAGATGTGAATAACTCTGCCGATACCGATGGCTTACTAGACATGCCGAGAGAGTGGCTGATTCGGGATAAAGAATTTAAAGTAGGAGAACAGTTTGAAATTAAATTAAGACCTCATGCAGAAGGCTTACAAGGAAGCTTTAACATCCATACAAAGCAGCTAAATATACTAGAAGTAGTATCTAAAGAACAAGAACTACTTCCTAAGTCACGCTTTCAATACAACAATGGCCAATTTGATTTCTTATGGGTGAAAGATTATCATGAACCAGAAATTACGATCCGAGTAGCAGCATTAAAAGATGGACGCTTAAGTGAAGCTTTATCATTACAAAATGCATGGGCTGTTGACGATAGCTATCAACTAGCGCAGCTGGAATTAGCATTTTTACCTTCTTTACCAGAAGGAGAAAAGGCTTTAAAAGCAGCTAAGCCATTACAATGGCAGCCCAATCCTTTTGACGCACAAGGACAATTCAATTTTAATGTAGCAAGAGCCCAGCAATTACAACTAACTATTTTCGATGCACAAGGAAAACAAGTTTTCCAGCAACAGAAAGATTTCCCGAAAGGGCAAAATGAATGGTTAGTTGGTGAAGAAGTGTTTACACATGCAGGGCTATATTTCTATCAAATAAAATATTCAGATCACCACTTTCAAAGTGGTAAAATGATAAAGAAATAGAGCAGGTGGGGTACAAGGCAATGATCTATGGTATCTTTTTGTGAGGCAAGTTTTGTCTTACAAAAACTTTTTTATTTAAAATTCACGAACCAAATGTATAGCATAACCCAAAAGTTAAGTATTTTATTTATTCTATTGACACCATTCCAAATGGCTTGGTCGCAAATAGATACAACCACTTTAACCTTAAATAATCAAATCGCCTGCCCAGGAGATACGATATTAATTCCTGTAACAGTAGAGAATTTTACGAATGTTACAGGCGTACAATTTTTTGTTAATTGGGACGCAATGCAGATGCAGTATATTGGCGTTTGTGATCTTGCCGTTGGTGACCCCAATTCCGTAGTTCAACAAATCGGTAACCAGGGTACACTAAGCATCTTCTGGCTTGAATTTGTAAGTGGAAGTGAGGTTTCTTTGCCAGATGGTGATACTTTGATGGTCTTCAAAATGCTTGTGACTGATATTGATGCCAATGGTATCCCCATAGATATAAGCCAAACCGGACCCCAGCCCGCAGAAATTGTCGTTTTTGATAGTATGGGAAGCTTTCAATTTTTCACCCCCAATATCAATAATGCAACGATCTCCTTCAATGATAATGTAAACCTCATGGCTGTCGCCGAATCCATTACTTGTACAGATACAATCGCCAGCCTGAGCGGTAGTGCCAATAACCCCTCTACGATTTACGAGTGGATTGGTCCAGATGGTTTCTCCGCGCTTTCTGTAGATACCGTCACGACTACTCCCGGCCTTTACACCTTAGTTGGGGTGGATGGTAATTGTGTAGATACGGCTTTTGTTGAAGTGCTACTGGATACACTGCCGCCGATGGATATTATGATTATGAGCGATACCCTTGATTGTAATAATCCAGTCATTACCCTAGAAGCAACTTCTTCTGATAATGCCGTCGAATATTCTTGGCTTACGCCAAATGCAGGTACACTGGATGGAGCTACGCAAATGGTTTCAGAAAGCGGAACTTACGAATTAACAGCTACTTCTACAAATAATGGCTGTATCGCAAGCGATACGATTATCATTACAGAAGATCTGGAAGAACCTGATGCGGCTATTGTATTGGATGCTGGGATTACCTGTATTTCCGATTCTGTAGTGCTGAGTGTAGAAACGATGGTTATGGATGTTGTATATGATTGGCAACTTCCGACGGGCGGAGTGGTGAATGATGCGGATAGCTTAATTGCTTTCGAAGAAGGAACCTATATCTTGACCGCTACAGATAGCACAAATGGATGTTTTACGACTGTAGATACATTGATAATAGCAAATTTGGATGCTCCCTTTGTAAGTTTTGCCGGTTTGACACAGTTAAATTGTAATACAGATACTTTAGTCCTTGCAGGGACTAGTTTCGAACCAAATGTAAACTTTCAATGGTTAGATGGTAATGATAATATTTTAAGTGATAGCGCAATGGTTAATATTATCGCTGCAGGTTTTTATGAAGTTCAAGGTACAAATCCAGTCAATGGTTGTGTCGGAAATGAAATAGTAGAGGTGACAGGCGATTTTGTAGCACCCAATCCAATGATTAATGCTGCAGGTACTACAATTAATTGTGTACAGGATTTTCAAGTACTTCAAGGACAAAGCGATGTTGGCTTGAGTACTTTTCAATGGACAACAGAGAGTGGAGAAGTATTAGATATGGATTTTGAGTTATTAGTGGATTCTAGTGGAACGTACAATTTAACCGTAACGAGTTTACTAAATGGGTGTGATTCTACCATTAGCCAATTGATAACAGTTGATACCCTTGCTCCTGATATCATCTTGAATACGCCTGAGGATTTGAGCTGTTTCTTAAATCAAACTAGCTTGAATGCCAGTTCTACTGCTCCAAATACGCTTTGTACTTGGGATGGATTTGGACCAGGCTGTGATATTTTTGTAGACACGCCAGGTACTTATCAAGTGAGTATTACGAATGTAGATAATGGCTGTATTGCCATCGATAGTGTGGTCGTAAATCAAGTTTCTGAACCCTTTGATATTTTTCCTACAGTAGATGCTTCCCTAAATTGCAGCGTGACAACGGCCAACTTAATGGTAGCAGACACTATCCCCAATGTCATTTATACTTGGGTCAATGAGTTGGGGGATACCATTGGAGCAGGCATAACATTAGAGGTATTTGATGGAGGAATTTATGCAGTACAAGCAGTGGATACTTTGACCAATTGTCCATCGGAAAATATAGTACTGGTCGAACAAGATACCACACCTCCAATCGCTTTTATTGATGTGCTTAACGCACAATTGGATTGCGTGACAGATAGCCTCATGCTGAACGCAACCACAGGCCCTAATACAACCCTGGTTTGGGAAAATGAGATGGGAATGGCGCTAGATAGTAATATTGTCACTTTGCCTGGAACTTACTTTGCAGTACTGACGGATACAACTAGTAATTGTACCGCATTAGATAGTATCGAAGTCCAATCAGTAGTAAATCTTCCAGCGATTGATCTGTCTTTTGGTGTGGATAGTATCTTGACCTGTATCAATACAACGGTCAGCCTTTCGGCAAATGTCGATCCTGATTTTGAGGTGACTTGGCTTGATTCTACTTTATCAGTAGTGAGCCTTACAGATATCTTGGATGTCACAGAGGCTGGAACGTATACTGCAATTGTATTTAACCCAATAAATAATTGCTCTAATGTTGATAGCCTAACTGTTTTAGCAGAGCTAGATGAGCCTGATGTAATGATTGAGGTATCTAATTCCATTAATTGTCAATTAGAGGAAGCTACGGTCAGTGCAATTAGTGATAATCAAAACTTAGTTTTTGAATGGTCTGATGAACAAGGAATGACGGTCTCGAATGTAGATTCATTGATCACTTCTCAAGCAGGGACATACAGCTTGACCGTATTGGATACCACTAGTAATTGTGATATTGATTTGAATGCATTTGTGGTAGGTAGTTTGGTGAATCCTGAGATTGATTTTATTGGAGATACCGAATTGACTTGTCAGATGGATACGCTTTCGCTAAATGCGATGAGTGGAAATACAGATGTGGTCTTTCAATGGTTAGATGCTCAAGGAAATATCATCGCAGACGATGTAAATGCAGAAATTGATGCTGCTGGCATATATACTTTAGTGGGACTAGACACTTTAAATTTCTGTGATTCCCTTGTAGTAGTAAGCATCACAGAAAGTATTGTCCGACCAGAAGTAAGTATAGCTGTTGAAACAGATACCATCACTTGTGATCAGCCGACTAGTTTGTTAGAAGGAACAACTAATTTGGCGCAAGCTAATATTAGTTGGATGGATGAAAACGGCAATGAAGTCGCCAATATGCTCAATTATTCAGCGGAAGCTGCAGGGACTTACTTCCTTACCATCCTAGACGAAAGTAATGGCTGTGACTCAACAGCTGTAGTAACGATCGAACAAGACACCATAACGCCTGATATTACGATCAATCAGCCAGATGCCATCACTTGCCAAGATACTTTGGTAAGTTTAGAAATTAGTTCTTCTACGGTAGGTGTCGAATGTATATGGGAAGGCATTGCAGATAATTGTATCGTAGAAGTAAATGAAGCAGGCACCTACACAGCGACAGTGGTTAACCCGATTAACGGTTGCGAAGCAAGTGCAGCCGTCGATGTTGAAAGTAATGTGATTGAGATTATACCGACCCCAATGGCAGATGGTGTAATTGATTGTAACAATAATTCGATCCTACTAAGTACAGGTAATGTCTCTGGAAATACGACCTATACTTGGACCAATGAATTGAATGATACCATTGGAAGTGGACCCAATATTGAATCTTTAGAGGGTGGAATTATTACTTTGACCATAGTCGACTTATTCTCCATGTGCTCAGGTAGTGCAACGGTAGAAGTAATGGTTGATACGATTGCCCCTGGAACAGAGGTATCTATTGATGATCAAATAGATTGTGATAATCCAAGTGTGAGTTTGATGTCTAATCCTACTGCTGGGATTCTAGTCGTATGGCAAGATCCTAATGGCAATACGATAGAGAATGATTTAGCGGAAGCGGAAGGATTCTATTTTGCCACTTTTACCAATCCTCAAAATGGTTGTACGGCAGTAGATAGTGTGGAAGTGATCGCCGATTTAGAAGAGCCAAGTTTAACGATTGACATTGATGGCAATGATCTAATCACTTGTATCAATGAAGAAGTGACTTTAGTAGCGAATACAGATATTGGAATTGGTACAGTATGGACGAATGAAGCAGGCGATCCGATAGGTGTAGATAATCAACAAATAGTAACTGAAGGCGGGACGTACATAGTAGTTGCACTCAATGAAACTAATGGTTGTTCAGCAACCGCAAGTCAGCTTATACAAGAAAATACAACGACTCCAATTGCGAATATTGTAATCGATATCCCATTTGATTGCAGTAGCCAAGAAGCATCTATTAGTACAGCAGAAAATCCAAATTACAGCTATGAATGGACCAATATTGATCCAACTAATATCGAATCGCCGCAAGCGGCTCAGACCTTTATTTTTGAAGCAGGAAACTATTCTCTACTAGTTACCGATAATCTAAATGGTTGTACGAATACCGCAAGTCTATTGGTAGAAGGAGGTATCTCAAGTATTGTTGGATTTGATTTGCTGGTTGATCAACCTGATTGTAATGCTCAAGAGCAGATTGGAAGTGTACAAGTGTTAGATATTATTGGTGGTTCTGGGCCATATACTTATACTTTCCAAGGAGAAGATTTTGGCGATAAAAACACTTATCTCGATTTATCACCAGGTACTTATCAATTAGCTGTACAAGATATCAATGGTTGTACAGCTGATACTACTTTAGTAATTAATCCATCAATTCCTCATGAAGTAATGATAGTCGCAGATCAAAATCCATTGCGATTAGGAGGTACCGTAAATCTAGGTCTTGAGTTTAATGTTCCAATTAATTTGATTAGCAGCATTACATGGTTGAGTGGAGATTCGATCATTTGTAACGGCTGCGAAACTTGGAGTGAATCCTTATCTGATAATGCATTTTACACCGTATTAACGACAGATATTAATGGTTGTACTTCTGAAGATGTGATTGAGATTTTCATTTCGCGACAGCGAGATGTATTTATGCCAAATGTCTTTTCACCAAATGAAGATGGGTTTAATGATCTGTTATTTGTGCAAGGTGGCGAAGAAATCAGTCAAGTGTTGAACTACAAAATTTTTGATCGCTGGGGAGCTTTGATCTTTAAGGCAGAAAACTTTGGTATAAATGATGAAACGGTGAGTTGGAATGGTATCCAGAATGGTCAAGATGCTGCTCCTGGTGTATACGTTTATTTAGTAGAAGTGGAATATATCGACGGTGAGCGCATCATTTTTAGTGGAGATGTGACCTTGTTGAGGTAATAAAAAGCAGTAATTTTTAAACAAAAGATACCATTTAGTACTTTAAAAAATACTTACCTGATAAATTCAAAAGTGATTGTGAACGGACAATCGGAACGGGAATACTAACTTTTGAATTTATTAGGTTAATTTTTTAAGGTAAATAGCCTAGGCATTAAATTGCAGAAGTGAATATCTTTATACTCAGCTTTTTGCAATAAAATACGGGAGAAAATGAATAATAAGGTAAGTGTTTGTGTAATTGGAGCAGGCTGTTCAGGCTTGACTAGCATTAAAAATTTAGCGCAAGCGGGTATTGAAGATATTGTTTGTTACGAAAGGAACGATCAAATCGGCGGTAATTGGATATTTACGGCTGGAGAATCACATTCGAGTGTTTGTGAAACGACGCATATCATCAGTTCAAAGAAGATGTCAGAATATTTGGATTTTCCAATGCCAGATCACTACCCTGATTATCCATCTCATAAACAAGTATTGGATTATTTCCGAAGTTATGCCGATGCTTTTGACTTGAGGAAATACATTCAATTTAATACTAGTGTTCAGCAAGTCACTAAGTTAGAAGGAGAACGCTGGGAGGTGCGATTGGAAGATGGTAGTAGCCGTGTGTTTGATTATTTGCTTGTTGCAAATGGGCATCATTCTGTGCCGCGAATGCCAGAACTACCAGGGAAATTTGAAGGTGAAATTATCCATTCTCATTCTTATAAAACCAATACGCCTTTCATGAATAAGAAGGTATTGGTTATCGGTGCGGGTAACTCTGGCTGTGATTGTGCCGTAGAGATTAGCCGCGTGGCGGAGTCTGTAAGTATAAGTATGAGACGTCCTTATTACATCATTCCCAAATTTATGATGGGGCGCCCAACAGATACCTTTAATGCCATTTTGACTAAGATTCCAAAGGGTATTCGCAATGTCTTGCAAAAGGTAAGTTTGCGTATGCAAATTGGCGATTACAAGCAATATGGCTTGCGCAGACCAGATTATCCTATTACAGCTTGCCATCCTACTTTAAATTCAGAATTGCTCTATAAAATTAGGCATGGCAAGGTCCTACCTAAAACAGCCATCAAAGATGTTCAAGGTAAAACCATAACTTTTGAAGATGGCAAGCAAGAAGAATTTGATGCTATTGTAACTGCAACTGGATATAGAATCGTCTTCCCATTCTTTGATCCATCATTCATCAATTATGAAAATGCGGATCGAATCTCTCTTTACTTACGAATGATTCATCCAGTACATCAAAGTTTATTTTTCATTGGCTTATTACAACCTCAGGGCTGTATTTGGCCATTATCTGACCTACAAGCAAAATTAGCTGCTAATGCTATCATTGGTAATTGGAAGATTCCGAATAATATAGCTGAATTAGCCGAAAAAGAATCAGAGGAAATAGCAAAAGACTTCCTACATGCAAAACGCCATACTTTGGAAGTACACTATCATCCGTTCTATAATAAAATCAAAAAGCATATCCCGAAGGAAGTGGAGATGGTGTAATTTTGTGAGAGGGCGATCTGCTAACTGATTATATTCTATCTCCCTCTCACAAAGTTATTTCACGAAAGTGCAGCATGAAACTCCTGTTGCTCAGAAGCGGATAACTGGTAGTCAGAAAAGAATTTATCCTTAGAAGGGCGGAAATATAGAAAGGCCAAGATACCGGCAGCAAAATATAGCCAATAACTGGTTTGGCCTTCGAGTAAGACCATAACTAAAGCCAGTAAATTAGGGCCTTCCGTCATGGCTAATCGAATGATGTTGCTCACTCTGTAGTGCATTGTTTTTTCGCTTACGCTAGATAAACTTGCTCCTTGTATCGCTCTTTGATTATATATCCAATAACCAGCACCAATTCCACCAAGCATTACGAAAGGTAGAGCTAGCCCTAAGCCGGTGTCCACTGGATTTTCATTAGTACCCAATACAAAGAAAATAATAGCAGCAAAGAACATTTGCCCACCTAATAGGGCGAGGTAGAGTATATTGGTTTGTTGAAAGCTTGTTTTGATATCCATAGCATCGCTTTTTTCTTTGGAAGATAGAAAGAAAAAAAGAAAGCCGCAGTTAGTACATTGATAAACTGCGGCTCATATTTTCATACACTAATATATGTTATCGAACACCGTGCATTAAGCGTTTTAATAGCGGATTTAGTAATCCTACTACTACACCACTTGCAATGGGGACAATAGTAAAGATCAAGAAGAAGTTACTTAGGGAAGAACTTTCTGCAATTTGTTCGATCATACCTCCTAGTGATCCTGCTAGTTTATTTCCGATAGCGATAGCTAAATACCACATTCCAAACATCAATGCGATCATTCTTGGAGGAACTAGTTTACTAACATATGATAAACCTACAGGAGATAAACAAAGTTCTCCTAGCGTATGGAAGAGGTATGCTAATATTAGCCAAATCATGCTTACTCGTACTCCATCTGCAACCCCATAGGATCCAAACGCTAATAAACCAAACCCAACACCCAATAAAATAAGACCAAATGCATACTTAAATGCAGCAGACGGATTATACTTGCTTTCCCACCATTTAGAGAAGAAAGATGCAAATGCGATAATGAAGAAGGAGTTTAGAATACTAAACCATGAAACCGTTATCTCGGTAGTCTCAGCTGCGAATTCCCGCTGAAGCATCCAAATAACTACCCCCCAGACTCCGATAAAGCATATTATTAAAACAATATTTGATGTACTTATTTTTTTGAATGTTTGTTTGCCTAATAACCATAATACCCATGTGATGATCAATAAAGGAATCACAGTTAATAGTGTATTTACGATCTTGAACGTCAGTGCTGCCGTACCAAATAATTGCCTGTCGACATTATCTCTAGCAAAAATAATTAATGAACTGGCTCCCTGTTCAAAAGACATCCAGAAGAAGACCGTAAAAAATGCAAATATGATTACTGCAATCATTCTATCCCTAACAATCTTTTCATATCTGGAAATTCTAGAGAAAACTAAGAACAGAAATAGCGCAAGACCAATAAGTACAGTAATTATTGATCCCGATAGAGTAGTTGATCCAATAGTTAATTCATAAGGAAATAAATCAACTCCACCAATTCTTGATAAGGGATCATTGATCAAGTAGCCTAGACCGATAACAGAGCAAAGTACAATCAATATCTTGTCTATCTGTGTAAATAGATTAGGTTTATAATCTTTTGCTTCAGACTCTTTCTTGGCGATTTCTTCTCTATTCGGTACTGCACCGAGCTTCCCAAATAATGGAGTGGCTAACCAGAATTGCAAAGTACCTAATAGCATGAAAATACCCGCTAATCCAAATCCCCAACTCCAACCTATTTTTTCAGCTAAATACCCACAAAGCATCATTCCAAAGAAAGCACCTGCATTTACTCCCATGTAAAAGATAGTATAAGCACCATCTTTCTTTGTTGGATGATCTTTATACATTCCAGAAATAATAGAAGTAATATTTGGCTTAAAGAATCCGGTTCCAATAACTAAAAGTGCTAAGCCTGCATACAATGAAAACTCTGTTTCCAATGCCATGGAGGCATGCCCTAATGTCATAATAAATGCACCTAGAACTACTGCATAACGATAGCCAATATATCTATCTGCAATAAGCCCACCAACTATTGGTGTTAGATATAATAAACCAGCATAAGTTCCAAATAAAGCGCCTGCATTTTCAGCTGACCATCCCCATCCTGGATTAGCTACAGTAACCGCCATTGTCAAAAAATTTACTAGTAATACACGCATTCCATAGAATGAAAAACGCTCCCACATTTCTGTAAAGAAAAGTACAAAAAGGCCCGATGGGTGCCCGAGTACCTTACCATTTGCGTATAAAGAATTTGAGTTATCTGACATGTTTATATTGCTTTTTATCTTGGTTAATAGTTATCCGTATAAACACTAATTGTTTAGCACTACCTATTAACCATCATACTATTAACTAATTGGTCTATGCTTCTGCCGCTTGTACTTCCTCTGCACCATGTGTCAAGCGCTTCAATGGCTTGATGATTAATAATACGAGAATACCAAAAATCGTACAGAAGACAGCGATTCCGGTAAAGATATTAAACTCACCTAAAGAGGTAGACCACTCTCCTAAAAGACCAGCCACTTTGTTTCCTAAACCAGTAGCAGCGAAGTATGCACCCATCATAAAGGCCATCCAACGGGCTGGTGCTAGTTTTGTAATGAAAGAAAGGGCAACAGGAGAAGCACATAATTCACCAAGTGTGTGGAAA
>JAKVCU010000038.1 GCA_022448955.1 Saprospiraceae bacterium | reverse complement strand
TTGTACCGAATTTAATACATACATTGTAGCATTGTAAACCCAGGTTATATGAATAATCTTTCATTTTAATACCTAAATTATCTAAATAAGCTTTTGTAAAGCTCTAGGTAATTGAAGATACACAAAGGTTTATAAAGAACTAAAAAAGTATTAGGATAGAGCAATGCAAAATAAATTAGGCCTACACACGGATTTTCTACTGACAATAGTATTCGTAGCAAAAGCGATGGACTTATCATAAGTAGTTAGGCTAGGACCGGTCTGCCTATGGCTGAAATTATTATACAAGTAATTTTGACTAGTCGCTTAAGTAGTTAGGCTAGAAAATTGGTATAACAAATTCTTTTAGTCAGCTCAAAAAATCGTGCATAACTTTCATATTGTCAGTTATTTACGATTTTTGAGCTGACGAATTTATTATACAAGCAATTTTGACTAGCCGCATAAGTAGTAAATGGAACTAGATCATATGATTTGGTTACTCGTTTATTGACAGAAGCAGATTAAAAGATCTGAGGTAGTTAGTTCGGCAGTTTTGAAAATATGCTTTCATTTATCGCAAAAAAAATTTCTCATCTTCGATATGAAAAGTAACCCCAAGGCTGCTTTGAGTGAAAAAGATAGAAACCAAGTTTAATCATACAAGAATTTATATACAGTTGTACGATTACATTTTCAATGATGTTTTTAATACGTGCTATAAAAAACGACGGAAAGTAGAGAAATATCACAAAAGGTTGAAATAGAATGCTGCTATTGTCAAAACTTCAGTCCAAACGGTGAGGATCCAGATAAGATGAAGGGAGTGATGCCCTCATCCACGCGAGCTGGGAAAACGGCGACTTTGTAAGGCTACATTGCCATCTCAATAAAGGGGCATTTCGTGTAGCTAAGTCTTAACTACCACTGCATACCAAGACAGTGCTTCTCCCCTACTAGAATACTCTATCAGGCCAGTCCTACAAGATGCTAACCGCACGAGAGTTTACGCCAAAGGCATATAAAATTATGAAGAAGTTCTGATATAATATCGGAATGGAATTGCAGATATTTAATATGTATCAAGGCGCAGAGATGGGGGATTATTAAGTTATCCATTTCTGTAAGTAGGCCCAACAAAAAGACTAGTATCACCATTTTATCTTATGGCTTCAATTTCTCATTATTAGCATGACGCTCGGCATCTCGGATACTTTTCTTTTGTAGGTTTTTTTCTAGGGCTTCGGTCAGATCGATGCCAGTTTGGTTAGCTAGACAAACGAGGACAAAAAGTACATCGGCCATTTCATCTGCTAAATCGTCCTTGGCACTTGCTTCTTGCTCTTTTCTTTTAAAGGATTGTTCACCGTACAGGCGGGCCATCAACCGAGCGACTTCTCCGACTTCTTCCATTAAGATGGCTGTATTCGTTAATTCATTATAATAACGAATACCTATGGTATTGATCCATTGGTCAACTGCTTCTTGTACTTCTTTTACCGTCATTATTCTTTGCTTTTTGAGTCTATTAAAATGGTAACAGGACCGTCGTTGAGTAGTTGTACTTTCATATCTGCACCAAACTCTCCTGTTTGGATGGGGCGCTGCGCGATGATAGAAAGCTGTTTGACGAAAGTCTCATACATTGGTATGGCAAAGTCAGGGCGAGCTGCTCGAATATAGGAAGGGCGGTTCCCTTTTTTTGTACTTGCCATTAGGGTAAATTGGCTCACCACAATAATCTCCCCATTGATATCCATGACAGATTTATTCATTACGCCATTTTCATCATTAAAAATGCGGAGCTTGGATACTTTCCCACAAAGCCAATCAATATCTTCTTGGGTATCTTCATTCGTGATTCCTAGTAGGATGAGCAAGCCTTGCCCAATGGATGATTTGACCGTTCCTTCGATAGTCACGGAGGCTTCACTTACTCTTTGTATAACTAGACGCATGCTCTTCTTTTGGTCGTAAAGATATTATTTGGACAATACTAACAACACTCTATTTCTCAAAAGTTTATTCTCTCTAAAAAATATCTACCAAATTATAATCAAAAAACAAACACACCATTCTCTTAAGGCCTTCGCCACCTTACTTTATGCCCAAATATTAATAAAATCTTAAATGCCAATAAATATTTATTCGATTTTCTAACTTTGAAGCACATATTTATTTGATTTTCTACGTTCTTTAAATGATTTCATTTTTCAAAAAACTATATCCATGAATTTGAGACTAATTTTATTTAGTGCATTCAGTTTATTATTAATGCCTAGCTTACAAGCACAATTTGAAGGAACGATTACAATAAATAGTTCTGTGGCGGCTGATTTTAATGCGGTATTCACGGTCAAAGGCAATCAAGTGCTGATGGAAACAGCAGCAGACGGCAAAAGTATCCGTATGATTAGTGAGAAAGAATCAGGTGATGTGATTATTCTAACAGAAAGTGAAGGGAAAAAAATAGCGGTTAAATTGAATCCCACTGCGATGCAACAAGGTGGAATGCCAGGTATGCAAAAGCAAAAAGTAGAAAAGACGGATAATATCCGATTAACGAATGAGCGTAAAAAAATTAATGGCTATGATTGCGTAAAGGTAGAAGGTGAAGACAAAGATTCGAATTATGAGGCATGGATAACTAATGATCTAAACTTTTCTATTTTCGACCTTTTCCCCATGCTAAAAGATACTAGAGATTATTCAGCGGAAACGGATATTGTAGAAGCGATCTTCGAAAAAGGCTTCATTCTTGAGATGACCGAAACGAAAAAGAAAACGGATGAGGTTTCTAAAATGACCGCTACTATTAATGAGCAAAAAGTAAACGCAAGCCTTTTCAATATTTCAGAAGAAGAATACCAAGTATTCGATCTCACGAATATGGCAAAGCTTATGCAAGAAGCAAGCGCTGACCCTGAGAAGATGCAACAGCTACAGAAAATCTTCGAGGAAATGAGTAATAATTAATGGCCAATATAAAATGATCTAAAATTAAAAGCCTCTTGCATCAGCAAGGGGTTTTATAATTTTAGATGGAAAAGTATTGATTGATCACATATCAAAAAAAAAATAACTTCGTTAGATAAATTATATATCAAATGGAAGGCTTTCCAACATTATATACCGAGCGTTTAAAACTTCGAAAAATAGCGTTTGAGGATATTCCCAATTTGATCAAATATGCCAATAACAAAAAGATTGCAGATCGAATTGTAAATATCCCTTTTCCATACAGAGAACCAGATGCAGCTTTTAGAATGAGTTATGTGGTACAAGGGTTTAAGAAAAAGGCACGTTATACTTTCTCTATCACTTGGAAGAAGACGAACGAACTAATTGGTGAGATTAGCCTTCATTTATTAAAAGATCACAGAGGAGAAATTGGCTATTGGATAGGAGAACCACTATGGAACCAAGGTATCGGTACAGAAGCAGTAGGGGCAGTGATCCAATTTGGTACAGAGCAGTTACAACTCCAAGAAATTACGGCTAGCTGCAAGGTAGATAATATCGCTTCTTCAAAAGTACTGATGAAAAATGGAATGAAAGAAACCGTTCGTACGGGACAATTAATACAATACCATTTAAAACCAAAATCATGAGTCTTGCACAGCGTTTAGCAAAAGACCTGAAAGAATTCCACATTGACGGAACATGGGTATCTACTAACCTCAATGATCAATTAGCGGATGTAGATTGGCAAATGGCCACTAAGCAGGTTTATAACCTCAATAGTATTGCTATGCTCAGCTTTCATATTAATTATTATGTGGTAGCGGTGACTCAAGTTTTGGAAGGAGGCCCTTTAGATGCGCACGACAGATTTAGTTATGACTTACCGCCTATTACAAACGAAGAAGACTGGCAACAATTACGAGCAAAAGTGATCTCAGATGGGGAAAAGTTTTCAGAAGTCGTAGAGAAACTAGGCGATGAGAACCTTCTCGATGATTTTGCTGACGCAAAATATGGTAATATTTTTTGCAATTTACTTGGTAATTTAGAGCACAGTTACTATCACTTAGGTCAAATTGTGTTAATCAAAAAAATACTCAAGCAAATTTAAGCGATTAGATTGCTTGCAGTCAGGTTATTAGATCGAAATACTTAAAGCAGCACATTTAATACAGCAGGATATGATAAAAAAAATAGGATGTTTAATCGCGCTATTGTTTGGCATAAGCAAAAGTAGCCTTGCTCAAAGCCCCATTTTCCCTTACCAAATGCTAGAACCCAAGCGAGTACTCACGCTGGATAAAGAATTAGTTGAAATTTCTGGATTGGGCCTATCAGAAGATGGGAAAGAACTGATTGCTGTTCAAGACGAAAAAGGCAAAATTTTCAGGTTAGATAAAAAGAAAGGCAAAATTATTGGCACCTTTGATTTTTGGAAAAAAGGAGATTACGAAGGTGTAGAGGTCGTCGGCCGCCATATTTTTGTTGTAAAAAGTACGGGAACTATTTATAAAATCGACTATCCTGATCAGAAAAATCAAAAGGTGGAAAAACTTAAATTTTTCCTTAGTAAGGATAATGATGTGGAGGGACTTTGTTATGATAAGGCACAGAATAGATTGTTGNTTGCTTGTAAAGCAAAAGCCGGTAGCGAAGATAAGTTTTTGTACAAAAAGGGAATTTATAGTCTAGATTTGGGTGATATGCAACTTAGTAAAGAACCTACTTATATGGTCAGTTTGGATGAAGTTCAAGATTACCTAGCTACTGATCCAATGATCAGAAAACTAGAAAAGGTAATGGAATTTTTCCAGCCTAGCGAAGGTGGATTCACCTTCGCGCCCTCGGCGATTGCCATACATCCAAAAAGTGGGCATATCTATATCACCTCTGCCGTTGGAAAATTATTACTAGTGATGGATACAGCAGGCAAGATTTTGCACATTGAAAACCTTAAGAAAAGCCTGCATGCTCAACCAGAAGGAATTTGTTTCGATGAGGATGGCACACTCTATATTGCCAATGAAGGAAAAGATAAAAAAGGCAAAATTTTAGTGTACAAAATGAAGTAAAATGCTTGCCGAACAATTTATTTTCAAAAAATTGGTAGATTGAGCGAAATTTTTTTTGTTTAAGTTGTTTAATTATTTGGTTTAACGCATGTTTGCGGAATAAAATTAATCAACCTTTATACCTAATCATATGAGCATAGTTGAATTGCGCGTCCCAACCATCGGGGAGTCTATCACGGAAGTTACTTTATCTCAATGGCTGAAAGAAGATGGGGATTATGTGAATTTGGATGAGTTTATTTGTGAATTTGAATCGGATAAAGCAACCCTTGAGTTTCCTGCGGAAGCTGCTGGTAAATTAATTTATGTGGCCTCAGAAGGTGATGATCTTGACATTGGCGCACTGGTTGCTAAAATTGATACAAGTGTAACGGCTGGTGATAATGGTGGTGGAAGCCAGCCAGTGGCTGCGGAGGATAAAAAAGAAGAGGCTGTAAAAGAAGAGCCCAAAGCTGTAGAGAGCAATTCTACTTACGCAACAGGGCACCCTTCGCCTGCTGCTGCAAAAATTCTAAAAGAAAATAATATTCCTACGGATGCTGTAAAAGGTTCTGGAAGAGATGGACGCATCACAAAAGATGATGCTGCAAAAGCTGCTGCAAACCCAGCCCCTGCCAAAAAAGAAGAAAAAGCTGCACCCCCAGTAAGCTTTACGCCAAAAGAAGCATTTAGCCGTACAGAATCTCGTAAGAAGATGAGTCGTATGCGTCGTACCATTGCAAAGCGCTTAGTAAGTGCCAAGAATGAAACGGCTATGCTTACCACTTTCAACGAGGTAGATTTAACGGAAGTGATGGCGCTACGTAAAAAATATCAAGAACGCTTTGTTGAAAAATATGGCATTAAACTAGGCTTTATGTCACTTTTTGCAAAAGCATGTGCAAAAGCGCTTATGGAAATGCCAGACGTAAATGCCCGTTTGGATGAAGAAACAAATGAACTAGTGTACCATGATTATGCAGATATTTCTATCGCTATTTCTACGCCAACGGGTTTAGTAGTGCCTCCAGTACACAATGTAGAATCACTAAATTTTGCTGAGGTTGAGCATACCATCAAAGCGTTGGCTGGAAAAGCACGTAATGGATCCTTAACTTTGGAAGAGATGTCAGGTGGTACATTCACCATTACCAATGGTGGAATCTTTGGGTCATTATTAAGTACACCTATTTTGAATCAACCACAATCGGCCATTCTGGGTATGCATGGTATCAAGCAGCGTGCTATGGTTATTGATGGCAAAGTGGAAATTCGTCCAATGATGTACTTAGCACTTTCTTATGATCACCGTGTGATCGACGGAAGTACATCTGTTACTTTCCTAGTAAAAGTAAAAGAGTTGTTGGAAGACCCAACAGCAATGTTACTTGATTTATAGAATAAACTTCAATTAAGTTCTTATATATTTACCCAACTTCAGTACTTTGGAGTTGGGTATTTTTTGTAAAATGCTAAACTAAGCTAGATGACATTACAAGAACTATTTAACCTGATTGCGGATAATCCTGCTTATATTCTTTTCTTCTTTTTTATCTTACCTTTCACTGCTTTTGTGGGTGGGGTAATGAGCAGAGGGGAAGGCCACTTACCTCCATGGAATTATTTCTATTCTACGCTTATTTATCTGGCTGCGGTACCAGGCATTTTTGCGGTTACCCTAAATATTTACTTATTCCTGTTTGAAAAGCGTAGTATTATGCAAACAGATGTTTACACACAAATCCTTCCGATAGTTAGTATGATTGCTACCTTATTGATTATCCGGAAAAATGTCAACTTGGACCTAATTCCTGGTTTTGATAAGCTTTCTGGTTTGATAACCATCGTAGCAGCTGCTTTGGGTATTATGTGGTTTGTGGATCGTACGCGAATATGGATGGTTTCTTTCGTACGCTTTGAGTACGTATTAGGTATTTTTGTTTTACTTCTTATTTTGATTCGTTTTGGTTGGTCAAAACTGATGGGTAAGAGCTCAAAAAGCTAGAGGTAAGTTAAATGACTTACCTCTATGGGGTTTATTTTATTTTTTCCACTAAAACAGCATCGTGTAAAGCATAAATTAAGCGATTCACATCGCTATCATTGAGCTCTAATTTGCCACGAATAGCAACGGCTTCAGCAGTATATTTGATGGGTTCTTTTGCATATACTTCCATTACTGTTTCAGGGCCTGCACCACCACAGAAGAAGCACATATTGTATGGGAAAGCAGAAAATACAAACTCCGTGTGGCTCTTGTAGCCCTCTACAGGTATGATATAACCTTTGATTTGTACTTCTTGCTCTGATAATTTTTTCACATCGTCACTAAATACAGGTACATCCACTTTGAAGCCAAGCATATCATCATATTGCTTGCGGAAGGTGATTTTTGAAAGTGTTTTCCAAGCATTTTCGGTTTGTGCATGCATCTGTTTGATTCCTACAAAGGCAAATGCGAAAACGAATATAGCGGTTATGTAATTCTTCATTTCTATATTTTATTAATTTACTAATTCTGCGTTTTCGAGGGCATAAATTAGGCCAGTGATATCATTTCTGCGTAAGCGCAAAATACCTTTTACATGCACGGCATCTTCTGTATAAGTCACAGCTTTTCCTTTCTTGGTAAACACTTGCATAGCTGACTCTGGGCCCGCTTTCCCACAGAAAAAACACATATTGTAAGGAAAAGCAGAAAACATAAAGTGTCCTTGTTTTTTCTTTCCTTCTAGCGGGATAATATAGCCTTTTACAACTACTTCCTTTCCTTCCATAGCGGTAATCAAGGGACTAAAGGTAGGTCGAATGATTTCCATTCCGATCATGTCATCGTATTCTTTTTCGATTTGTACGTCGGAAAGTATGCCCCAGATATTAGCATCAGGGGGTTGAGCTTTTCCTATCAACGGAAAAGTTAATAATATTAGGTGAACTAGAACTTTCATAAAAATTATTTAGACCACTGCAAATTAGGAATAAATGCAGAAAAAAACATTTAAGTCTTCGTTAATGGTTTTTAGTTATTCGTTAATAGTTGTTGGTCATTCAAATTTTTAAACTTCGAATAAGGGTTAGTATCGAATACAAACATTTTTTGGTTCTGTAAAGAAGCGCAATGCTTCTAAGCCTCCTTCCCGCCCAACACCTGAGCTTTTCATCCCGCCGAAAGGTGTTCGCAAATCACGAACCATCCAACAATTAATCCAAACAATCCCCGCTTGTAATCGTTCTGCAATGCGATTAGCTTTTGCGATATTTTTTGTCCAAACGGTAGCTGAAAGTCCGTATGCCGTGCCATTCGCTAAAGCAATGGCTTCCTCCTCTGTATCAAATGGGGCAATCGTTACTACTGGTCCGAATATTTCTTCTTGATTTGTACGACAATCGATTGGTAGACCTTCAATGACAGTCGGCCTTAAAAAATAGCCATTTTCGTAATCGCCTTGCATTTCAACTTCCTTCCCGCCACACAGAATTGTTCCGCCTTCCACTTCAGCTAGGCTGATATAGCTCATTACTTTCTCCTTGTGTTGCTGCGATACCAAAGCTCCTAAGTCCGTCACACTAGAGAATGGATCACCAACTTTCAAAAACGAAGTACGTTTTACGAATTCGTCTTTGAATCGTTCATAGATGGGGCGTTCGATATAGATTCTGGAGCCACAAAGACAAATTTGACCGTTATTAGAAAACGAAGAACGCAAGGTATCTACCATCATCTGGTCAAAATCACAATCGGCAAAGATGATATTTGGATTTTTACCACCTAGTTCTAAAGAAAGTTTTTTAAAGGCTGGTGCTGCGATAGCAGCAATCTTTTTGCCAGTGTTTGTTCCACCAGTAAACGAAATCGCTTTAATCTTAGGGTTATCTACAATGGCTTGCCCTGCTTTTCCGCCTAGGCCATGTACAATATTTAATACGCCTTTCGGCAAACCAGCTTCAATGCAAGCTTTCGATAGCAAATAAGCAGTCATTGGAGTCATCTCAGATGGTTTGGCCACCACACAATTGCCCGTCGCTAAAGCGGGTGCAATTTTCCAGCTAAAAAGGTATAAAGGCAAATTCCAAGGAGAGATACATCCCACTACACCAATAGGTTGGCGTAAAGTAAAGTTGATCGCTTCACTTGGTATATGATGTGACTCCGAGGAAAAATGCAATATGGCAGTTGCGAAGAATCGGAAATTTGCCTGTGAACGAGGAATATCTACACTTTTTGACATAGATATGGGCTTCCCAGAATCAATAGATTCTGCACGGGAAAAAACATCTAAGTTTTGCTCTATGATATCTGCTATTCTTGTTAAGATACGGAATCGAGTACGAATATCTGCATTTGACCATTCTGGAAAAGCACGTTCTGCAGCTTCTACTGCTCTTTCTACATCTTTTTCGTCTGAGTCTGGAATAAAAGAATAGACTTTCGCTGTAGCTGGAGTGATATTATCTAAATATTCACCGGAAACAGCTGGCACTAATGCACCATCAATATAATTCTTAAGGTATTTATCTGGTCCCATCGTGATTGGTTATGAGCATTTCATGAAATATAAGATTTATAATTACCTAAGCAAAATAGGGCTTTTGATAATATATCTATGGAACCCAACTTACCTGCGGATCTAAATTTAATACTTTCTAAATTAACTGGACAAAGTTGAGCCTATTGTTTCACAATTTGTTGTTCGATCAACCATTTTTTTATCGTATCATAATAGCCTTCACATGCTTGCCAATGCAGCGAAGATAAATCTTCTAGGTAGCCACAAGAAATACATTTTTGAAGACTGTGGTTGCAATGGTCAAAGGTTTTTATGCTTAACTGAGCATTGGCATTCTCACCGATTGTTTTTGTATACAACTGTTTAGTCTTTCGCCAGTCTACCTGTGAGTCGTTTTTCCCGAATAGGGCTAAAACTGGACATTCTATATCAAGAAGTATCTTATCAAAGTGGTCTATATAAACCCACAGACCACTTTTTTGGTCGTAGTATCCTTTAGAAGTATACAGTTTTTGTAGTGCTTGGTAGCTTTTTTTGGCATCATTTGTAATTTCCTGTTCATCGGTATATCCAAAAAGTTCTTGGCATAGACTATCTTTATTTAAAGGTTCAATGGCTTTTAAATAATCTTCATAACTTCCTTGAGTACAAATAATTCGATGCCCTTTCAACCAAGCCTGATATAATTGTTCTGCTTCCGCTTCTTGTTTCCCTTGAATAATCAAGTTAGATTTAAGTAAATAGCCAAAATTCTCTTTGTCGTCCGTCCCACTCACTGAAATCCAAAAGTCTATAGGATATTGCTGATTGATCAAAGGGCAAATCCACCCCGCACGACTGAGACCCCAGAGTCCAATTTTTTCATGGCCTTGTATGTTTTGCTTTTTAATTTCTTTAATTGCTGCGATCGCTTCGTCTGCAGAGCTTTCGACTGGCTGTTGCGCATTGAAGATCCCCTCACTTTTACCACAGCCCATTTTATCCCATAGACAAACTGTTAGACCTGCTGATACTAGGTTTTCTCTAAGTTCTAAAAACCAATTTCCTTCTACAAAATTTGTTTCTCCATAGCCAGGTATGATAATGATTATACCATTTGAAACTTGATTGGATGGCTTTTCAATTAGGCCTCTTAGGGTCTTATGCTCAAACTGAAATGCAAAGTCTTTTCGCTCTATCTGACCAAAAGTGACGGGTAGTAAAAGTAAGTAGGATACAATAAGACTTATGGAAAAGGAGATTACTTTTTTCATATTCGTAAAATGAAGATCGATAGTGTTTAAAAAGATACCTTCACATTGCTAAGTAAATCATATTAGTTTGTACTTAGCTTGCAAAGGAAATTGACCTAATATAAACGAATACAAAGCATTTTTTGCTTTCTACCAATAGTGGAATAGTTGTATGAAATGAAATATTGAAGACTAATTTCTACTGGGAATAACTCAAATTTCATTGTACCCATTCCAGCCTGACGGTAGGCACGGTTTCGGACAAACCACTTATGATGCATAATGATTATTGTTAGTAGAGGGGAAGTGCGAAATTTTACGACATCTAATTTTACCCCTGAGCGGTTTTAAAACTGACTTTAATCTCTAATGATCATTAACTTACCAAAGCCTAAGAACGCTTGTTTATTTTGTAATCTGATAAAATATGATCCTGCTGCTAGATGATTTGTTTCTATGGTAATATGCTGGCCGTCAGTTTGATATATTGGAGTTATTTTATTTCCCTTCATGTCAATGATTGTCAAGTCAATACTATCTTTTTCAAGCTCAGGCATACTAATATGGGCTTTGTCAGAAGCAGGATTAGGGAATATCTTTAATTCCTTCTGCAGAGTAAATGGGGCCTTGGTTGATGAGATGATAGGATTACAGCCAATATTGGCACCTACATTCAAAAATAATGCATCGAAGTAGCTATCATTATCCGTTCCGGCATTTCGAGTTCCCTTAAGTTCTACTCGAATGATACGAGTTTGTGAAGGTATAACTTCTTGCGTGCTCAGCATCGTCCAGTTATTATTTAGGGTAGTAAGGGTATTGCTTTCGCCAATATTATTATTGTTGGCATCAAAAAAGATTAGTTTCATTTCAGGTTGATCAGAACCCGAATAATTGGATAAATATCCTCCAAAAGTGCTCATGAAATTCCCTGTATCGATTGAATCAGCATATATGCTAACATCAATATTCTGTGAAGCTCTGGCTACTTGGCTATGCTCGCAAAGCCCTCCAACTGCAAAGTAACGCTCTCCTGTATAAGCTGGAACGCCATTACAAGCATTACTTTCTAGTGATTCTACTACACCTTCTACGATTGTCCAATTGGATAGATTATCTTCTGCACCAGGATTTACCAAAAGGTTTGGAGGTGCAATGGATATACTAGTTGTAAAAGTGGCAGGAGCAGACCAATTACTCCAATTCATTTCTTTATCTCTATATCGGACGCGCCATTGATAAGAGGTGAATTCTTCCAATCCGAGGATCGTTTCATCTGTTAAATCGTCGTCTTCTTGCGTATCGATGTCGAAATACCAGTTTTCAAAGTTTTTCCAACTTTCGGCAACAGGTGCGGAAAAATCACCACTTAATATATCCACTTGCCAATGACTTTGCCCGTGTGAGGCCCACGAATTAGGAGAAGAAAAGGTATCTGCTTTCAGTATTACACATTCTGGAGCCACCTCCTGATCTATCGGAGAAATAACTGCTGGTTTATTGACCAAAGTGGGATGAAGTCGAATGCTCAAACTATCCGTAATTGAATTGTCAATAGTAACATCTTGGTCGCCTCTACTGATTCGCTTAATCACCAATTTGGGATTCATATCGTCAGTGATTTCTACCAAGACGAAACCATAGTCGTCTTGCGAAACAGAAAATTCATCATAATCAAAGTTGGGGAATTCGCCCCAATTATCAATAGCTCCACCTGCTGTTGCTACATTGATCCAAAGGTGCTTGTGATCTCTTGATTGACCACGAGAATAAGCATGCGTATGGCCAAAAAAGTGGATGCTTGGTTTATTACAATTACTTGAAAATTGTTCTAAAAGATGGATCACTTCGCCTGTGAAATTCGACTCCCCTGGTGTCCACAATTCCGATTTATGAGGATGGTGTAATTGAGCAAATACAAAGTCAATCGAGTCTGCCTCGCAAGTAGCATCCAAAGTATTTGCTAACCAATCTAATTGCTCTTGGCCATCAAAAGGGCTATTAGAGTCCATACCAATGATTCGGACATTGCCATAATCTTTATGCCACCAATGCTCTTCAAATCCAGTTGTCCCATTCGTAGGCATTTTGAAGTAAGTGAAAAAATAAGCTGCATTATTTTCGTGATTACCTGGTACCGGGTATACCGGAACATGGCTAAACAATTTTTCTGCTGGTTGGAAAAAGTGATTCTTCCATTGAGAAAAAACATTACCATTTTGGACGAGATCACCAGGAATCATAACTAAAGCTAGGTTATCGATTAGTGAACTATCAAACTGTTCTTCCAAATATTGGAGTACCCCATCTTCAACTATTTCTTGAAATTTATTAGGGAATGCACCATCGCGCTGCATATCACTCATCGCTACTATTCTAAAAGCTTCCTGATCACTGGCAAAAGGAGGTGTTTTAAAGTTAAATACTTCAGATACAGTTGTTCCTGTCTGTACTCGATAATAATACTTTGTGAAGCGTGCTAAATTTTCAAGATGAACTTCATGTATCATTTCTGCACCATTATTGGAGGGGTAGGCAATGCCTGTCGTTTGGTTACCTAACTGTTCTGTTAGCCCCCATTCCACTATGCTTTCTTCATCTTCATTGGTTTCCCAAAGGATATAAATGGAGGTTGGAAGAGCATCTTGCAAATAAGGCTGAATCGTTATGGTAGATTGAGCTACTAATATTTGATAACTCAATAAAAGGAAAGCGATGAAAGTGAAGTGTTGAAGTTTATTCATTTTGTTGGTTGTTCCGTTTTCTGACTTAATCTTTATATACTTAAAATTAAGCTATTTCTGATAATTTCATTAACTGACCACCAACAAGAAGTTCTGGGTTTACACTTCGTGTATATATTTTATTTATGACTAACCTACCCTCTTTTTCCATATCTGGATGATAACCTTTGCCTAATTGTTTATTTTCAATGAGCTGATCTCGAAGTACTAAATCTGCTTTTTTAAGTGCAATTATTTGCTTAATGAGCTTTTCTTTATCCATTTTTACTTCATACTTATTAGTTTTAGGGCTTAAGTAGTAAGGCTAGAACCTGTCTGCTTATGGCTGAAATTGGTATAATAAAATTCAGCCATAAGCAGACAGGTTCTAATGTCAGTTCAAAAATCATGCGTAACTTTTCCTATCGTCAATTTCTTATGATTTTTAAGCTGACACCGTGCCTGCCTGTAGGCTGGATTTTATTACACAGGCAATTTTACTAGCCGCTTAAATTAAAAAATCATGAAAGTTTTAACCACTATCCAAAATAAAGCTTACCAAGCAGATTTATCTCAACCGATTGATATTTCTATTCCATTGGTGCAAGGTTTGGAAACGGTCAATTGTTTCTACGCCCCTCCTGCAGCGTTTTTTCCCGTAAGGGCAGGTGATTTTGTAGGTTCTACCCAAGAAGGTGGTCTAGTTAATTTTATGAATGTCCGTCTGAATCCACATGGTAATGGCACGCATACAGAGTGTGTAGGGCATATTGCGAAAGAAATTTATACTATTAATCAGTCTTTACAGCAGTACCATTTTACAGCTAAGCTGATTTCTGTGTTTCCACAAAAACAAGCCAACGGCGATCGAGTCATTGAAAAGTGGCAATTGGAAGAAGTGTTACAAAAAGGAGAAGTTCAATCCATCATCATCCGTACCCTACCCAATGATGAATTAAAACTCAAAACCAATTATTCTGGAGCGAATCCGCCTTATATGTATCACGAAGCAGTTGCCTATCTAGTAGAGTGTGGCATCGAACATTTGCTCATTGATTTACCCTCCGTAGATCGAGAAGAAGATGAAGGAAAACTACTCGCCCATAAAGCTTTCTGGCAATATCCTGAAAACCCAAGGACACATTGTACCATTTCAGAATTGATCTATGTTCCTAATGAAGTAAAGGATGGCTATTTTTTATTGAATATTCAGACGGCAAGCTTTGAATTGGATGTGAGTCCAAGTAAGCCTGTTGTATTTGCTTTGAAAGAGTGATAGTTTTGGACGCAGAGCCAATATAGAAAAGTAGAGAACGCGGAGGAGTCTCCATGATCTCTAGTTCCCTCTGTGCACTCCACGTCTAAGGACAACTCCCAAAAGTTCAACTTTTTACACCAATCTGATTGAACACAATAGGCATTCTCCTGTTTTGTTGGTATTTTTATGGCAAGAGATGTCAGCACGTAAATCAACATATCATTCGAAGTTATATCGTGATTTTAAAGCGATTGAAGGTAATGCTTACCAAGAGATGATCCGTTATTATGAAGATTATGAGACAGAGATACGTGGATTAGACTTTGAAGAGTACTTTGATTTATTGGTGAGTTATGTAGATGCTTTGTTTGAAGTTGGTGCTTATCGCAATCACTTATTGATGGTCGATGTGGTGATCGAAACCTCTATCGAAGAGAATATCATGCTTTATAAAGGCAGAGATTTATTCAAGGAAATGCTTTTCCGCAAAGCCGCCTCCCATTTTAATCGTCATGAGCATCAAAAAGCAGAACATATTTTACGACAGTATATCAGAATTTATCCAAAAGATGAACAAGGCATACTGTTTATGAAAAAATGTTTGCGTAAGCAAAAGCCTAAATTTTTGACGAATGCACATGCTATAACGATCTTCCTACTCTTGTTAACTGCTTTGATTATAGCTATTGAGGTGCTATTTATACGTCCATTTTATGGTATATATGTAGATTTGATAGAGCAGTCGCGCATCAGTATGTTTATATTGGCTTGTACGATATTGGTGAGCATGACTTTGGTGCATCGATGGAAAGTGGAATTAAAAGTAGAGCGATTTGTAAAACAAACGAGAGCGAAAAAGAAGTTGAACTAAATCCAAATTCCTATTTTAGCGGCGAACCAAATCTTATAATCATGGACAAGAATCTCAATCGCCGCGAATTTCTTCAGAATTCTATGATGGCAAGTGCAGGCTTAGCCATTCCTTCTACTCAAAACCTTCCTAATTTGGTGAAAAAAGAAAACTTGAAGTCCTCCTTAAATATTGGATTTATTGGAGTGGGACTTCGTGGTCAAAGCCATGTAGGTTTGACGCTTGATCGAGAAGACTGCCGTGTTGCAGCCATCTGTGATATCGATGATGAAATGCTTAGTCGAACGCAAAATTTGATTAAGAAAAAAGGAGGACAA
>JAKVCU010000037.1 GCA_022448955.1 Saprospiraceae bacterium | reverse complement strand
CCTTTGATAGAATATGAATATCGAGATATGAACTTCCGTATTACTAATGCAAGTATTTGTAATGCTGAAGGGGAATTATTATTCTATACTAATGGTATAGCTGTTGCTGGAGCCGATAATCAAATAATAGAAAATGGAACAGGTTTGAACCCTGATCCTTATAGAGCAGATTGGGTTTCTCGGGGCTATCCTTTATATCAAGGTGCTTTAATTCTGCCATTACCTACGGATACGCAAAATATCTATTCAATTTTTCATGGAGAATATTCATGGGCTGGAGAAAACCCTGGGGGAAATGTTAGGCAGGTCTATTCTTTTTATGAAACAGAAGTTCAATATAATGATAGTATAGCTACAGTTTTAGAAAAAAATATTCCTATAATCCAAGATACCTTAGATTTTGGGAAAATCACAGCTACTCGCCATGCTAATGGGAGAGATTGGTGGATTATTCTGCAAAAATATTTCTCTAATCAATATCATCGGTTATTGTATGATTCAACTGGCATAAACTATCTTGGTATGCATCCTGTAGGAATGGCAGTTCCATCGGGTTTAGGACAAGCTGTGTTTTCTCCTGATGGGAAGTCTTTCGTAAGCCTAACCCTTCATTTAATTGGTGAAGATCAATATCTAAATATATTTGATTTTGACCGTTGTACAGGTTTATTATCTAACCCAAGGCATATCATATATCGAGATACTGCTATTGCAGGAGGAGTAGCTATTTCACAAAATTCTAGATTTTTGTATGTATCTTCTTATAAATATGTATATCAATATGATTTATTAGCGGATGATATTGAAGCTTCGAAAGATACGGTTGCTATATATGATGGTTTTCAATCTCCTTTAAGCACTCGCTTTTTTTTGGCACAATTAGCACCTGATGATAAAATTTATATAAATACTAATACTACAGTAGATGTTTTACATGTCATCCATGAGCCAGATAAAAAAGGGAAAGCATGTGATTTTGAACAGCATGGGGTGCAATTACCAACTCTGAATGCGTTTACTATGCCTAATAACCCTTATTATGGATTAGGACCATTAGATGGTAGCCCCTGTGATACTTTGAATATTAATAATCCGCCTCCATTAGCGGACTTTGTGTATCAAACAGATTCTAGTTTTCAGGTCGATTTTTATGATAAGTCTTTGTACCAAGCAGAGACTTGGTCATGGAATTTTGGAGATGGTAACTTCTCTACAGAACGATTTCCTTCTCATCAATACGATCTACCAGCTATTTATATGGTATGCTTGACGGTTACTAGTCCAATGGGGAGTGATACCTACTGCCAAGATGTGAATTTGGAAATAACAAGTACAGATCAAGTAATAGTAGAAAATAGTATATTCTCTATCTTTCCCAATCCTTGTCAGGATGATTTTGCAATTAGTACAACATCCTCTTTTCCGAAAGGGAGTGAAGTACTTATATATAATACTCTAGGTCAGGTCATTTTGCAAAAGCCAGTATCGAATCAACACTCAATGAGTGTTGATGTACGTGCATGGCCAAGTGGAGTTTATGTGGTGCAATTGTTGGTGAATGGTAAAATTGTAGGACATGAGAAGGTCTTGAAGCAGTAACGCCTTTTTGAAATTTTCCTTCCCTAAAAAATGACCTTACAACTGGAAACAAAATCTTATTAATTTCTTATACAATTTTGACTTTTTACGGCAATAACTTATACTGAGGTAGTTAACAATATTTAGTTCTTGACAAATATTGTGGTACAATAAAAGGGTTAATAATTAATCTCTTAGACAAGTTATAAACAAACACAGTTTCTTTTTGGCTCATAAAAGGTTCTTTAATGTTGAAAATTACTTAAAAACAGAAAACTTATCCTTTCTATCGAATTGATTCACTCATTCTTTAATTTTTTAAGATACTATGACACCAATGTGTAAAAGGCATCTTTTTAAGATATAGAATTCCATAATTCAATCAAGAAAAAAAAATCCTTGCCTCGTAAATCGAAGAGAACAATTATATTTGTTATACTTATTTAATCTAAATAAAATGAAGAAACTACTTCTAGCAGCTCTTATAATAAGCCTTGTGGGAACAGCTGGCGAACTCTTGCTTATAGAACACTTTGAGGGTTTGTGGCAAATCATTCCTTTATTGCTAATAGCACTTGGAATTGCTGCAATCAGCTGGTTTTCATTCAAACCTACTAAGCAGAGTAAGCAATTACTGCAAGTCATAATGGCACTATTCATGGCCAGCGGTTTCTTGGGTTTTGCATTACACTATAATGGCAATATGGAATTTGAACTGGAGATGTATCCATCTATGAAAGGAATAGAACTCACTTGGGAAACACTAAGAGGCGCTACTCCTGTTTTAGCCCCTGGTTCAATGATTGCTACAGGTCTATTTGGCTGGGCTTATACACTAAAATAATTCTTTATTTTCATAAATAACTTTAAAAATATCCTTTATGCAACGTATTATTTGGTTGTTCGTAATTGCAATAATGATCTGTAACTGTGGTGGAGAAACCGCTTCTACTGAACAAGAAAAATTGTCAAAAGCAGCTGAAGAAGCTCCAAAGGCAGAAGAAAAAACTTCTGAAGCTCCAACAACTAGCGAAGCTACAGTCCTCAATCCAAATTTGGCGACAGCAGAAGAATTAGCTGCCACCTTAAAAGTAGAGGTGGAGAGAGTTGAAAAACTAATGGCTAATCGTCCATTTTTAGATATGAAAGATTTTCATGCTATCCTATCTGATATCATGGACGAAGAAGCATTAACGTCCGTAATGGCTACTTGTTTTGTTCCAATGAACCTGAATACTACTCCTGAAGAAGACTTTATGTTGATTCCGGGTGTAGGAAAGAAAATGGCACACGAATTTGAAGAATACCGCCCCTACAAGAAGATCGCACAGTTCCGCCGTGAAATGGGTAAATATGTAGATGAGGCAGAAATTGCTCGTTATGAAAAATATGTTTTTGTGCCAGTAGAATTAAACACTGCAACTGAAGAAGAAATTTTAGCACTACCTGGAATAGGAAAGAAAATGGCACATGAATTTGAAGAATATCGCCCCTATAAAAATATAGACCAATTCCGCCGCGAAATTGGAAAATATGTAGATGATAAAGAATTGGCAAGATTAGAGCGCCTTGTATATTTAGATAAAGTACAATAATTAGATATAAAGTTCAAACTTAATAAAGCCTTGAATTACTTAATTCAAGGCTTTATTAATGAATTCTATTCTATTGTATATCTTATTCCTGTATAGATCATTCGACCAAAAATTGGTCCCCAGACTAAGGAACTATCAAAGTTTTCCCCAAAAGGATTATCAGCAGCAATGATGGGCTCTTCTTGTTGAAAGTCAAACAAGTTCTCTACCCCAAGATAAATATCAAAAGTCTCCCACCAAGTTTTGCTTACTTGCATATTTGTCAATACAAAGTCTGGTGAACGATCTGCCCTTTGAAAAACAACAGGATTAGCTGCTGTAGAAGGAATACGCTTGCTTCCTTGCCAATTAAAAGTTACATCAAACGCCCATTTATTGGTCGTTGTATAGCCAATATTTGCAAACGCACGATGCCGTGCCACAAATGGTCGTTCCAAACGCCCTTGCTGGAAATCAGTTTTCACATCATTAAAACGATAAGCCAAGCGCACATCCAAATCTTCAATAATAGCATAATCAAGCTGTGCTTGAAAAGTATTCGAAAAAGATTCGCCATCCAAATTGTAAAAACGCACTTCTCGAGCATTTTCATAATCTACTACTATTTGTTGATCAAAACGAGTATGATAAGCATCTAAAGTAAGTATCAATTCGCGATTTTGTACTTCAAAAATTTGGCGTAAGCTCAAACCTACATTCCAGGCTACCTCTTGGTTTAATCCGTAAGGTGTATCACTATTGGTCTCTTCAAAAAGAATCCGCCTAGAAGTAGCTAACATTCCAATCTGCTCAGCTACAATACTAGCGGTCCTTCTCCCCTGTCCTGCCGCAAAGCGAAGAACGGTCTGCTCGCTCGGGCCATAACGCAGGTGCAAACGCGGTGTCAAAAAGAATCCAAACTGATTGTGCCAATCCCCTCTTAAGCCTAACAAAGCAGTAAACTGTTCATTAGGTTGATAGGTATATTCCGCAAAAGCACCAGGAACAGTTTCTTTACGATCAAAAGTAATATCAGATAAAATTTCATCAAATTGATCATGCTGCAAGCTCAGTCCAGAACTCAAACTATGAGTAGGACTTCCTAGTTGCTCTCTATAGATTAGATTGGCATAAAGTGATCGCTGATTGGCGTCATAAATAGTACTACCAAAGAAAGCATCTTGATCATGTGAAGAAGCATTTAATTGAAAACCAATACTTGCTTCTGGGCGGCTAGTAAATACTTTACCCACCTTCATCCATCCTTCCAGTCTTCTCGTTTTAATTTGAGCTCCCCAAGCGGTATTAGGATTATCTTCAAATGCTAACTGTCCACTCGTTTTATCAAAGTTGGATACCTTCACCCCTATCTGTCCCATCCAGCCATCATCACCATAGTATTTCCAGCGATTAAGCATCGTCCACTCCGTTCCAGTAGGCATATCAAAAAAACCGTCATCATTCCTATCGTTGCGCCCAGGCTGCCAATTACCATGAAGCAAAAAGCCCGTACTCCATTTATCATTTACAAGAATACGCGTATTTGCATTTGCTTCCATACGTCCTCCTCCATTTGCATACAAATTCAGGTAAAAACGTTCGCCTTCTTCTGGCTTTTTCAGTTCTACATTAATTTGCCCCGTCATGCTTTCAAATCCATTGACCACAGAGCCCGGCCCTTTAGTCAATTGAATACTCTCAATCCATGGCCCTGGAATATTGGTCAAGCCATAAATTGCCGAAAGGCCTCTAATATCAGGTTGATTTTCTTTTGAAATCTGAACATAAGGTCCTGCTAAACCTAGCATTTCGATCTGCCTTGCTCCTGTTACCGCATCTGTGAACGCCACATCAACTGCTGGATTCGTTTCAAAACTTTCCGCTAAGGTACAACAGGCAGCTTTTAACAGTTCTTTTGAACTAATATTTTGGGTTAAAATAGGCTCTAAATAAGAGACTTCAATGGACTTGCGTTTGTAGGTTACCTCTACCTCGTCTAAAGTAGCCCCCGTACTCAAAACCAATTCTACATTGGTTTTATCAGCTAAAGCAATAGTATCTGCGTAATAGCCTACATAACTCGCGATAAGCTGGTCAGTACCTTCTACTCTTTCTAATTCAAAACGGCCATCGTCATCAGTCACCGTTGCCGCTGACATATCTTGCCAATACAAATTGACGCCTGGAAGTGCTATCTTCTTCCCGTTTTCTTCCACTAAGATTCGGCCATAAACTTTTTCTGGGCGCTTTGCCGCTGGTCGAAAAGTAGCTATAATCTCTTCATCCCTATACTTACAGCAAGCATGAAGCTGATCATAAACAGCATTATCTGCTTTCATCTTATCCGTGTCGTGCCCTACATCTGTCACGGCTTTATGAATTCGACTTTCGTCAAAATCAGCGTTATTGACAACTACCGTTAAAAATCGAGTTTCCACATTCCAAGAGGCACTATCTACCCCTTCTAATTGATTTACAGCTTGCTCTATGCGCTGCTGGCACATCCCACATACACCATCCACAAACACGCTATGCCGATTAGTTTGGGCAAAGCTCGTTTGAAAGAAGGTAATCATGAAAAGCAAGCTTATGATTAAACACTTCTCGTTCATTAAAATCCTTTTTATAGATAGAAAATATCTTCATCAACCACCTCTGGTCATAGATACGAGAATATCAGCATTTAAGTGGTGATCGATAAGATTAATACAGAAACATTAAATGTTTGAACTATAAAAAAGGTGGAGGCTGCCAGATGAGGTTATTAAATTCATGAATGTAGCCATCTTTCATCCATAAAATAGGAGGAGTACTAGCTGTCCCTGTAGGCTTTGATTGAAAAGCTAAACTTTGCATAATGACTGTCGTACAGCAATAGCAGCAACAGCTATCGCCACAATCCCCCTCTTTTTCATGGTGATTGTCTTCTACAGGCATTTTAACTTTGCTACAGCAAGTAGCTCCTTTTTGCTCAATAGAGCAAGAGATTTCCTTTTGACTAAACCATATATCATGTTCCCATATAGCGCCTTTGCATGTCCTGAGAACAGGCATTACAAGAATTATGGCCAATATGAATGATACATACTTCATTTAACAAAGTTAATAATAAAAACGTGTTAAGTAAATACTTGTTTACTAGAAATATCCATTTAACAACTTGTTATGTATTTATAATAAATCAGACCAATGGAAAACACTAAAATATCAATCTATAAAAAAGAAGCTAGCCCAAAGGCTAGCTTCATATTCTTAGCTATGTCAATATCGATAAAACTATGCTAAATCGAAACGATCTAAGTTCATCACTTTATTCCATGCAGCAACGAAGTCTTTTACAAACTTTCCTTTAGCATCAGCTGAAGCATACGTTTCTGCTAAAGCACGTAGCTGTGAGTTTGAACCAAAGATCAGATCTGCACGAGAGGCAGTCCACTTTAAATCGCCTGTAGAACGATCACGACCTTCAAAAATTTCAGCATCATCATTAACTGGTGCCCACTTCGTGCTAATGTCTAAAAGGTTCACAAAGAAGTCATTGGTTAATGTACCTGGACGATCTGTGAACACCCCATGCTGAACACCATCTGTATTGGCATTCAATGCACGCATTCCACCTACTAATACTGTCATCTCAGGAGCAGATAGAGTCAATAGTTGAGCTCTATCGACCAACAATTCTTCTGTGGGGTGGCCTGATCCTGTTGTTAAGTAGTTACGGAAACCATCTGCTTTTGGCTCTAGGTATGCTACTGAATGTACCTCTGTCATTTCTTGTGTCGCATCTGTACGGCCAGCGGCAAAAGGAACTGTGATATCGTGACCTGCAGCTTTTGCAGCAGCTTCAACTGCGGCACAACCACCAAGTACGATTAAATCTGCTAAAGAGATTTTTTTATTTCCAGATTGTGCACTGTTGAACTCTTTCTGAATTCCTTCTAAAACGCCTAGTACTCTATCTAACTGAGCTGGATTGTTAACTGCCCAGTCTTTTTGAGGAGCCAAACGAATACGCGCGCCATTAGCCCCACCACGCTTATCAGAACCACGGTAAGAAGCCGCAGATGACCAAGCTGTGAAAACTAAATCAGAAATAGATAATTCAGAAGCCACCAAAGTATCTTTTAAGTAAGCGATATCTTTAACATCTACTAAATCATGATCAACTGTAGGAACCGGATCTTGCCAGATTAGCTCTTCAGATGGTACTTCTTTACCTAAGTAACGAGCAATGGGTCCCATATCGCGGTGAGTCAATTTGTACCATGCTCTTGCAAATGCATCTGCAAATTGATCTGGATTTTCGTGAAAACGACGAGAAATCTCAATGTAAGCAGGGTCTGTTCGCAAAGCCATATCCGCAGTCGTCATCATTGGAGCATGACGCACACTTGGATCGTGAGCATCTAATACTGCATCATCGGCTACACCATCTTTTGGCTTCCACTGATTTGCGCCAGCAGGGCTTTTTGTTAGTTCCCATTCGTAGCCAAATAGCGTATCAAAGTAGCTATTATCCCAGGTGATAGGTGTTGGTGTCCATGCCCCTTCAATGCCACTTGTAATAGCATGTACTCCTTTACCACTTTCGAAGGTACTCATCCAGCCTAGGCCTTGGTGTTCTATTGCTGCCCCTTCTGGCTCAACGCCAACATGAGCAGCATCGCCTGCACCATGTGCTTTACCGAAGGTGTGTCCACCTGCAACTAGTGCTACTGTTTCCTCATCATTCATTGCCATACGAGCAAATGTTTCGCGGATATCACGAGCAGAGGCCATAGGATCGGGCTTGCCATTAGGTCCTTCTGGATTTACATAAATCAAACCCATTTGTACGGCCCCTAGTGGGTTGGCTAATTCGCGATCCCCTGTATAACGTTCATCAGCTAACCACTCAGATTCTGGGCCCCAGTAAATATCGCCTTCCGGCTCAAATACATCCTCACGACCACCTGCAAAACCAAAAGTTTCAAAACCCATTGATTCTAAAGCTACATTACCTGTCAATACCATAAGGTCAGCCCAAGAGATTTTACGGCCATATTTTTGCTTAATTGGCCAAAGTAAACGACGAGCTTTATCTAGGTTGCCATTATCAGGCCAGCTATTTAATGGTGCAAAACGAAGTGTACCCGAAGAAGCACCGCCACGTCCATCCTGAACACGGTAGGTACCTGCTGAGTGCCATGCCATACGAATAAAGAAAGGACCATAATGACCATAATCAGCAGGCCACCAATCCTGTGAATCTGTCATTAAATCATGTAAGTCCTTTTTAACTGCATCTAAGTCTAAGCTTTCAAATGCTTCTGCATAATCAAAGTCCTCGTCCATCGGACTGGTCATAGGAGCATTTTGGTGTAAGATTTTTAGGTTAAGTTGATTTGGCCACCAGCTGGAGTTTGAAAATGCACCAGCGGCAGTGTGTCTGTGTTCCGCTTTTAAAAATGGACATTTGTCCACACCGTTTCCAAGACTTTCCATATACTTATTAATTTTTGTTTTTCAATAAAACAAATTTACTATAAGTGATATTTATTTAACTTATGTTCTTATAATAAAAATTTATACTAAAGGTAGGCGATCAGTCTGTAGTTATAATAAAGGGATTATCTTTTCAAATAGCTTTAGCAGTTGAGTTTTTACACGAATAAAGTAGTACTTATTCATTCTTTTCAGCCATCTTTTTGCATTCAAGTTACGATTGAAACAATATTCCAATAAACTGAAACAATATTCCCCCAGGCTTATTCCTTTTTCCAACAACTTTGTATTGTACTATTAAAAACTACACTAAATCCAGTATCATGAAAACATTATTGCAATTTCTTTTGCTTTTCATTTTCATCTCTAGCAGTATTATGGCGAATGCTCAAACAGCAACTTGGACGGGCTTAGGGAACAAATCAGATTGGGATGATGAGCAAAACTGGACTTTCACAGAAGATGGTAGCCTTTCTAATCCATCTACTGTTTTTATTATAACTACTGCTACCCCTGTAGGCCCCTCGACTGCTAATCAGACTACTCTTCGTGTAAAACAATTAATCATTGAATCAGGTGTAACGGTTATTAATCCGATGAATTTCAGCATACGGATCAAAGGAAGTCGCATGAATGGTTTAGACAACTTTGGTATTTTTAACAACAATGGCACCATCTATATTGATCAAACCCTGAATGAAGGTCTAGCGGTAAGATGTATCGGTTCATTTATCAATAATGGCACCATTAATATTGGCCAAGAAGTAGGTATGATTGGCAATAATGGTCTAGTAACCAGCGGAGTATTTACTAATAATGCAGTCATCAACATTGATAATGTTTGTGCTAATGGTTTAAGAAATATCAACCTAACTACTAACTTCACCAATTTAGGAGATATCTACATTGGCCAAAAGGATGGTAACATCCAAGGTTATGGATGGTTAATCCAAGGACAATTTGATAATCAATATGGGATCATTGCTATGAATAGCATGAGTAATGAAAGTATTTTTGTGCAGGCAAATAATATCGCTACTAAGTAAATCATAATTTAGATTTTTATACTCGCAAATGGGATGATAGAGAGATTCTATCATCCCATTTTTTATTTTTATCACAGAATAATTACTAGCCTAATTATTTAGTAGTTTGCCCGAAACCGTGCCTACCGGCAGGCTGGTATTGGTACAACATAATTTCAGCCACAGGCTGACAGGTTTACATCCCTTCAAAATCATGCGTAACTTTTCGCTCGTCAGTTTCTTATGATTCTCGAAGGGATAATTTTATTATACAAGAGCAATTTTGTCTAGCCGCTTATGCTTAAAGCATCATTAAAATTCTGGATGAGTTTGGCAACTTAGTGTAAAGTTTTAAAACAATACGGTCTCTATCCAATTTGAAAGAGTCTAATATCTCTACTGCACATTCCTCTACAGCAAGATTATTCCTTAAAGTTTCATTACGAAGCATAATGAGCATTAAATTAAGGACTACCAGAAGCAACTATATCTTATATAAAGACCTCATAAGCTTTATTTTAACATAATGTAATTGAAGTTTATTAGTAGCAGGTTTTTGCTCAGACTAAGGCATGGCGGAGCCTAATAGCCTTAGCTTTAGAGGCGAGTACGCAAAGTAGAGCTGAGTAAAAAGGCGCCTTGACAATGCTAAGTAATTCGTGTTATAGTGTATTTAATACATTGCGAGATTCGAAAATTAAAATGAGTTGTTTTTTTAACTTAATTTTGGAGAAAAATTAAAATCTATGTCAGGAGGTAATTGGAAAGACATGTTTTATGCATGCCAAAGAGGCGATGTTGAACTCGTAAAATACTATATCAGAGAAGGGATCAATATCAATTATCAGCATCCAGAATTCCTAACAAGCCCTTTATTGGAATGTATTCGTTTAAATCAGTTAGAGGTGGCTCGATACTTGTTAGAAAATGGTGCAGATCCATATCAGAAAGAAGGTTTTGGAGCAGAAAATTCTTTTGATTTGGCGAAGATGAAAAAAAACAAAGAAGCGATTGAATTATTAAAAAAACATAAGAAATAAAAAATGGGATGATCAATTATATAGATTGATAACATCCCATCATTTTTTAGACTAGCATTAAGGTTTCAGTCCTTGCCTATTTGACCACCAAATCCTTTCCCCAATGAATTGCATTTGCTTTTGCAATCTGCTGAAGAGTCGTATGTACGTTATCTGGTAATCTTTGATCATTCCTGAGTAGGAAAAGCATAGTATAGACTTCGCCCTCATGTTGTGCTAATAATAATCGAGCCTTCGCTTCTTGTCGGCCTATACGGCCAATAAAATCGATATGATAACTATCTAGGTACCTAGACCATTGTGCATCTATACTATTAAAAGATGGAAGGCCCAATCCGGACAAATTATACTCATAGGCACCAACGGCCTCTTCAATACTTTCAAAAGCATCTTTTATTACTACAATTAAAGCATCTGACTCTTTATTTTTATACATCGTCATATCTAAAGAGAGACGTACTAACCAATCTTTAGAAACTTGATTTCCAAATACTTTTTGGTAGGGTGCTACCCAATTTTTTGCATTTTCCCACTTGATATAATTTGCAGGTGCTTGCTTAAAAATGGGCTGATCAGTTTGAGCATTTAAGGGGATGCTACTGAACCTTATTCCCATTGCTAATAGGAAAGACCAGTACAATAATGATTCAAATTTTCGATTAATATTGGATAATTTCATGCTTATTATTTTTGTTCGATTATGAGTTACAAATATGGTGGGAAAATAGATTCCAGTTGATGAATATTGTTTCAAAAGGGTGGAGCATTGTTTCCATCTCTAAAAAATAAAAAAGCCCCCTAGTATTTACTAGATGGCTTCGATTACATAACAAATTTCATAATATTTCATGGAGATTACAAACCGACAACTATGCTGATTGGATCGTCAGCACCGATTATTCTTAAAATTTACATCATCATTGGGAAAGCCCAATAAGCTTCCCAAATATGAGTTTCATGTGAATGAGGCTTAGGTGTTTGATTATTTTGAACTGTGGTATTCGTTTCTTCGTTTTTTTCTTGGTTTTGTGGGTTTGTTTCTTTTGAGAATAGCTGCTGGACAAATTGAATTATTGTTTTCATCTTATTGATTTTTGGTTATTGATTTATTACAAAGATGGAGCAAAAAAAGACATGCAAGGTTCATTATTGTTGCAAATAGGGAGAGAAATGTTTCAAATGTACTTTTAAAGAAAAAGACCTGAACGAGTAGTATTTGACGAAAGTCAAAACTGCATGCTGAAAAATAAAAAAGTAGATTGGCAACTAAACACCAATCTACTTTCCCTAATAATTCTATGTTAGCTTTTTTATCTAACTATAAGTTTTTTCGTAGCAATTCCGTCTTCAAAACGGACAACAACTGAATAAAATCCAGCTGCCAGGCTTAAATCATCACTTTGGAAAATACGATTATTTACTTGGAATAAAGAAACCACTTTTCCGTCTATGCTGTAAATAACCACTTCCTCGATTGTGCGACCTAGCTTTGCTTCTAATAAGAAGGCACCATCTGTTGGATTTGGAGATAGGCTTACGGCATCCTCCGCCAATAATACTTCACGCGTATTCACTACATCTGGACAATCCAAATCTAAAGTGATGCAAGCACGTGGTCCAAAGTAATTAGCCATGGTATCAATTTGCAAAAGTGCATATTCTCTTTCTGCCCCAGGAAGTACATCAAAAGAAGTTTCACTTGCAGGGCAGTTTACCTCATCCCAGTGTACCCAAGGATATTCATTTTCAGGATCACCATATAAAGGTAACCATCCTTCTACTGCTCCAAAGAACGGATCAGCACGCTGATCTAGCGTAGCATCGTCTACCAAACCTAACCACGCATCATTGATACCCAAGTCAAATGCTTCTTTAATCATACCTGGGGATAGTTGTACGATAGCCACTACCTGTCCAGTTGTAGGGAGCTGAATAGGTCCTGCATCGAATTGAGTTACTGTACTCAATGGGTTTCCAAACATAATTAATGGCGGTTCATCTGCATCAATGACGCCAGGGTCTAAAGCAATAGCAGACCCTAGTGCTGCTAATTGGAAAGCAGAAGAATACTCTGGATTATTCACATAATTGGTAGTATCACCTAAGGCATTCATCCCTACTACTGTGCCATCAAGGTTTCCTGCTTCCATTTCATTGAAGGTATTAAATACATTACCTTGATCGTCAGTCACAAAAAAAGTGGGTGTCTGCACTTCTTCAATCTCGTTGATGTAGGCGGCAAAACCAGAGTAAGTACCTGCACTAGAAGACGTACCCCAAATGGCAATTTTATCTGGGTGAATATTGTAACTATTGCCATCTTCAGCTGCATCCTTACGCAAGTAACGCGCACATGCACGCATATCCTGCTGAATACGAACCCCTGCATCTACCAATCCATCCAAGAAGGCATCTTGTGTTGGTGCAAGCGGGTTCCATCCTAAGCGATAGTTAGGAGCAACCGCAACAAAGCCCATACGAGCTAATTTTCTTGCTGTATTTACCGTTACAGAGTCTAGCTTATCTCCCCAACAGGCGTTATTTACGAGCCTTGGTAAAGCATCACCCCCATGCACTACTAAGACAACAGGCCGCTCTTCCTCTGAATCTACGCCTTGATCTGGTTCATAAACATCCATAAAAAGAGGTTCTGGCACAAATTCATCAACCGTTGGATCGAATAGCAATGCAAAGATCGTTGCATTGGTTGCATATTGAATATTTGAAGTTACCGTGATCTGATCATCTGTAAAAACTTCACTAGTATATCGTTGTGCATAACTAAGCGATACGCAAAACATTAATAAGAATAAAAGCGTAAAGAATTTTTTCATAATCAAGTATTTTATCATCTAATAGAGTTACTTTTTATTCCATTCGTAGGTGAGCTTTACATAGCCTAATCGGCCAATCAGCGGCCCCCCTACTGTCTCAAAATGTAGGTTATTAAGAATATTGGAAGCCCCCACTTTCAGTGTAGTATTAATGCGTTTAAATTCATAGTTAACTTGTACATCCAGTAAATCATATCTTGGAACAATTCCTGTAAATTGGGGCGATCCCTCAAATAAAAATCCATCAATCCACTTGTAATTGATATTAAAACCAAAATTATCCGTAAAGAAATCACCTAAACGGATAGGCACATTTCTTCCTGAGAAGCTAATATTAAACTTATGTTCTGGTGTATTAAAGGCAGGAATGATTTCATCATCTGTTTCTGTATTTAACTTACTCCACGTATAATTTCCTGAAAGCTGATAAGAATTAAGGAAATAATAATTTAAGCCTATGGCAGCTCCTTGGGTAGTCACTTGGCTTTCTGCATTTGCGGAAGCACGCAGCACCTGTACATCAGATGGAAGGCCTAATTCATTAAACTCAACATCTAATCCAATTAAAAACCCTAAGAAACGATCATAAACATTGTAATAATAACTTGCATCCAGGTATAATCGATCCCAAAATATACTACGATACCCCACTTCAAAGGTTTGTACCTTTTCAGGTTGGATAGGTGCTATATCAAAGTAGTTCAAGCGATCATCATCCAACGTTTTTCCATATTCTTCAAATGATTCTATAGTTAACAAGCTATCAAACCCATTTACACTACCTGCAAAGATGGCAGGGCCGACATCTAACCAAAAGTATTGATCTGGCAAGGTGGGGTTACGCACTGCTGAAGAAAAAGAGAAGCGCAGATAGTCTTTTTCAGTAGGTTTATACACAATTGAAGCAGCTGGTGTGCCAATCCAATTGAAATTTTGATTTTTATCAACACGGCCAGTAAGAGCGATTGTCAGGCGGTCATTCCAGATCTTTTTCTCTATCCCTCCATAAAATCCAAACTCTGAATTGCGGATAGTAATCAAATCAGAAGTGTCCTGAAAAATGGTACCTCTAGTGTCTGGTGTATAAAGTCTATAGCTACCGCCAATAGTAATTTTATCTACGAATTCAGGATTAAAAATATACTCTCCAGCTACGTGATATACTTCAGAAGCTGTATAAAATTTGGAGCCTCCCTCAGACGTAA
>JAKVCU010000036.1 GCA_022448955.1 Saprospiraceae bacterium | reverse complement strand
ATCTGGTAGAAGGGACCGAATTTATCATTGTGGATGTCCAAAGAGATGTTTGTAATCGAGATACCTTTATGATTCCGATTACAGATAATTTGCTCGTGCTGCCTCAATTGGGAGCAGATACGACTATATGTGCTGGTGATTCTGTCCGCTTGGATGGTACGTTAAATATTGCCCTTCCGCCGCCCCCTTCTTTTTCTAATACCAATTCTTTGACCATTACTCCTGCCAATACAGAGATTACCTCTGATATTGATGTATTTAATGTACAGCCAAATGATTTAGGGCCTGAAAGTATTCTCTCGGTTTGTATCGATGATCTTCAACATAATTGGGTGGATGATTTACAAATATATCTGCTAAGCCCAGGTGGTCAAATTTTAGAATTAGTCACCGATATTGGTAATAGTGGGGATGATTTTGTAGGCACCTGTTTTACACCAAGTGCCACGGCTCCAATTGCAGGAGTGACAGCAGCAGATCAACCATTTACAGGAGATTGGGCACCAGAAGGGATTTGGTCTGATTTATGGGATGGCGATAATCCTGTAAATGGTACTTGGCAATTATTGATGCGCGATAAGTTTGCACCAGATGTTGGAATCTTAAATAGCTGGACGATTACTTTTAACTCTGTTTATCGAGTGGATTATTTTTGGACGCCTGCCGCAGGGTTAAGCTGTGCTGATTGTCCCGACCCTATAGCTATGCCTGATACAACGACGACTTACATTCTAGAAGCGATGGATTCTTATGGTTGTTCTGTGTATGATACCATCACTATTAATGTTTTGGAAAGAATTGAAGCACCTGCCTTATCATGTGCAAATGTAACTGGAAATAGTGTTACTGTTAATTGGGATGATATTCCTGGTGCTATTGCTTATGAAGTAAATGTGAATGGTATGGGATGGGAATTAGCCAATTCAGGTGGCGCATCTCATGTCCTTACTGGTTTGACCTTTTCCCAATCGGTAACTTTTGAGGTTCGAGGAATTGGGGATTGTCCAGGCGAAATAGCTACGATAATTTGTCAAACTTTGGATTGCACACCCCCTGCATTTAATGCGTCTACAACCGAAGTTTCTTGTAATGGAGGAAACGACGGGACGGTTCAAATTTTAGCAAATGGAGGAGTGCCTCCTTATACCTTTGAATTAGATGGAATGACTAATGATAATGGTACCTTCGTAGATTTAGCAGCGGGTACTTATGAGGCTATCGTGTCAGATGCTGCTGATTGTGCAGGAAGTATCCAAATTGTGGTTAGTGAACCTGATCCTTTAGAGGTCAATCTTGAAATCATAACCCCTATAAGTTGCAATGAAGGTACAGATGCTACCGCAACTGTAATAATTAATGGTGGAAATGGTCCTTATTCCTTTCAATGGGATAATGGCCAATTAGATTCTATCGCTACAAACCTTGATGCTGGTCTGACGAGCATTCAAATTGTCGATGCAAGTGGCTGTGTGTCTAATGTAGAAATAGATATTCCTGAGCCATCTCCGATTAGCATTAATTATACCTTATCGGATGTAAGCTGTAGCGATGCGATGGATGGCGCATTAGAGCTTACACCTACGGGTGGAACTGGAGCTTATACCTATAATTGGAGTGCAAACGTAAATGGACAAACAGGCGCTTCTTTGAATGGCCTTTCAGGAGACACTTATACCCTAAATATTGAAGATGAGAATGGCTGTACTTTTGATACCACCTTTATCATCAATGAAAATCCAGTTCTTTCTTTAACCACTTTCGTGGAAAATGCATCTTGTGATGGTGCGACCGATGGGGTTGGTACTGTGCAAGTAAGTGGTGGTACAGGTGCTGGAACCTACACTTATGAATGGACAGACGAATTTGGAGCTACACTAATTGGAGATGATGTTTTAAGCGGCTTAGGTGGAGGTACTTACCAATTATTAGTGACGGATGCTGATGGTTGTACAGCAAATGCTGAAATCATCATCGATGCTCCTACGACTTTATCCTTCAGCACGACAGAAATATCACCATTATGTGTGGGAAGTGCAGATGGACAGTCTATCATTGAAATGTCAGGCGGAACAGAACCATACACTTATAATTGGAGTGATATCGGGATAGACGATGAAAACAGAGACGACCTGTCTGCAGGAACCTACACGCTTACCGTGACTGATGCCAATGATTGTGAAGTGGTATTTGACCTAAGTATAAGTGATCCCCCTCTTATCTCATTACAATCTGATTCAACTCTAGTAAGTTGTGATGGAGGGAATGATGGTACTGCTACTATTCTACCATCTGGAGGTACTGGCGATTTCACCTACGAATGGGAAGATGGACAATTGACCCAAACGGCCGTCGGTTTATTAGAAGGGACTTATAATGTGGTGGTTACGGATGCTAATGGGTGTACTGCACAGACCTTAATAAGTGTAACATCAAATACACCAATTGAATTGATGATTAGCGGGACAGATGCCTTGTGTAATGGTGAAGGTTCTGGTACGGCAACTGTAGTCGCTACTGGTGGTTTTGGCGATTATACTTATGAATGGAGTGATAACCAAGATACACAAACAGCTGATGGTTTAGTCGCTGGAATATATACTGTTACCATATTGGATGAAAATAACTGTTCTGCAAGTATTGATATTACACTTGGAGAACCATCTGCTATAACTACAACTACTACGGCCAGCACAATTGGTTGTTTCGGTATTCCTGATGGGGAAGTATCTGTTACTGTTACAGGTGGTGTGGAGCCATATACTTATCAATGGAGTAATGGTTTGAATAGCTCAAGTATAGATGGCTTAGACCAAGGTACTTACCAAGTAACTGTTACAGACGCCAATGCTTGTACGATTGAAGATGAAGCAGAGGTAAGTAGTCCGCCTGCCATATTACTTTCTGTAGACGGAACAAATATTGATTGTAATGGGGCCAACAATGGCACGATTAATGTTACAGTAAGCGGTGGCGAACCCCCTTATTCTTACAGTTGGAATACTGCCATTCCTTCTATTCCCAACCCAACTGATTTATCTGCAGGCACTTATTCAGTAACTGTAGAAGATGATAATGGCTGTACAGAAGAAATTTCCTTTATGGTAACGGAACCACAAGAGTTGCAATTAGCAAGTAATCATCAATTTGTCTCTTGTGCTGGCGAGAATGATGGTAATATTGATTTGATTGTAAGTGGTGGATTAAGTCCTTACACTTACTTCTGGTCTAATGGCTCTACTGATCAAGACCAGACAGATTTGACTGCGGGGACTTATGGCGTGACTGTTGTCGATGCCAATGGTTGTCAAGAATCGTATGAAGTGATATTGAATGAACCTGATGCGATTAGAATTGAATTTGTTATTACAGATGTAGCGTGTTTTGGTGACTCTAATGGTTCGATTTCAGCTAGTATTGCTGGTGGGGTAGGACCATATGCTATTAATTGGGAAGCAGGTTCTTCTAATGACGAGATCATTGGGTTATCAGCTGGGATATACCCTGTGCAAATCACAGACGCTAATGGATGTGTTCTGGATGCGACACCAGAGGTAGGCCAGCCAGACCAGCCAATTGCTGCGATACTTACGCCAGAGGATGTTTCTTGTTTTGGCGATTCTGATGGTATGATTGTAGTAGAAGCAATTGGTGGTACACCATTCTATACATATAGTGTTGATAATGAGTTTTTCTCAGGTAGTAGTACCTTAATTGGTTTAGCTCCAGGAACTTACAATGTATACATCAAAGATGCTAATGATTGTATCTATCTATCTGATCCAGTAACGATTGGTGAGCCTGAGCCAACTACAGCTTCTTTAGGTTCCGACTTTACCATTGCGTATAAGGATACGGCATTTTTACAGGCGACTGTAAGAGGGGCAATAGGAAGTGTATTCTATGAGTGGACACCAATCGATTCAAGTTGTTTTGACTGTCCAGCAATTGCTGTCTTCCCGGACTTCCAGACCAGTTATAAAGTTCAGATCACGGACGAAAATGGTTGTACAGATGAAGATATTGTTACGGTAGCGGTGGCTAAAGATTTTAGAGTAGACGTTCCAACTGGCTTTTCGCCAAATGCAGACAGTGTGAATGATCGCCTATTGGTGCATGGTCAAACAGGCACAGTTGTAAAATCATTTAGAGTATTTGACCGTTGGGGAGAGTTGCTGTTTGAAGATAATGATTTTGCAGTGAATGATATTAATAGAGGGTGGGATGGAACATTCAGAGGGGAAGATGCTACTTCTGGCGTTTATATCTGGGCTTTGACTGTGGAATATGAGGATGGTTTTGAAGAAGATTTTAAAGGGCATACTATACTGATTAGATAGAAAATATAAATTTAAGGCGCAATAAGCTAAGAAAAGAACGCAAAGTTGTGGTATACCCAATCCGGTGTTTCCCTTTTGCGTTTTTTTCATTTGTGAAATGACCCTTTCTGTAAAGGAAAGCCACAGTAATATAAATTTCGTAATGAAATTTTCACTAGCTGCCAAATTTCTTTTACTTTTGGCCTGCTGAAAACTAGCTTTTACAAATAAAGCTATCTTCCCGTTCAAAAATTAGATCAAAACATGAATCTTCACGAGTACCAAGGAAAAGAATTGTTAAAGAGTTATGGTGTTGCTATCCAAGAAGGAAGTGTAGCACACACACTTGAAGAAGCCGTAGCAGCATATGAAGCAATGCGTGAAAAAACGCAGTCAGATGTTGTCGTCGTAAAAGCACAAATCCATGCTGGTGGCCGTGGTAAAGGTGGTGGTGTGAAATTAGCGAAGAACTTGGATGAATTGAAAGAGCATGCTGGCAATATCCTAGGAATGATGTTAAAAACACCTCAGACTCCTGGCGGGATGGAAGGACCAGGTAAACTGGTTCGCAAGATATTGGTAGCAGAAGATGCTTATGCACCTGACTTTGATGCATGTAGCGAGTTTTACGTTTCTATTTTGATGGATCGTGAGCGTAAGTGCAATGTAATCATCTACTCTACAGAGGGTGGTATGGATATTGAGAAAGTGGCGGATGAAACGCCAGAATTAGTGCACAAAGAATACATTGATCCAACTTTAGGATTAATGCCTTTTCAAGCACGTAAAGTAGCCTTTAACTTGGGGCTTTCTGGTCAAGCATTTAAGCAGATGACTAAGTTTATCGCTAATCTTTATAAAGCATTTGTTGGTGCTGATGCCTCCCTTTTTGAGATTAATCCTACTTTAAAAACAGGAGATGACAGAATCGTTGCTGTTGACTGTAAAGTAACTTTGGATGACAATGCTTTGTTCCGTCACAAAAACTTAGCCGAGCTTCGTGATACAGATGAGGAGGATCCAACAGAAGTAGAAGCAAAAGCACACCACTTAAACTATGTAAACCTGGATGGTAATGTAGGTTGTATGGTGAATGGCGCTGGTCTAGCAATGGCTACGATGGATATTATCAAACTTTCTGGTGGTGATCCTGCTAACTTCCTTGATGTAGGGGGCACGGCGGATGCTGCTCGGGTAGAGCAAGCTTTCCGTATTATATTAAAAGATCCTAAAGTGAAAGCTATTTTGATTAATATTTTTGGTGGTATCGTTCGTTGTGATCGTGTTGCTCAAGGGGTAATTGATGCTTATAAGAATATGGGTAATATCCCAGTTCCAATCATTGTACGCCTTCAAGGTACGAATGCAGATATCGCGAAGAAAATGATTGATGAATCAGGCTTGGCGGTACACTCTGCTATCTTGCTTCAAGAAGCAGCAGATATCGTAAGTAAAGTATTGGCGGAATAATTTTCTAAAGAACTTATTCTGATTCTGTAAAAAATATACTTTTGGGTAGTAGCGCGCAGCGTTGCTACCCATTTTTTTAATATTACTCAAAATGAGCTTTCGCAAAACAATCTCTCACCACCAGTAAATAGCCTTCATCCCTCTCCTTCAAATAGCGCCAAGCATTCAACTGAAAGAAAGATTTAGGCACTTTCGTGCAAATAACTTATTAGATTTCATCTATATTTAGCACAGCTTGTAGAATAAAATGTATCATTAATACGTCATTTTCGAGCATCATTTAATTTCTTACTACTTTAAGTCTTAACAATTTATAGCTAAGGTATACAATACAATTTCGCTAAGAATCTATCCCAATAGTGAACTGGAGCAACTGTTTTGCAGTGGCTAACACCAAATCATGGCTGCTCATTTCAGATAAAAAATAGGCATACTACTACGATTTCATAGTTTTTTGAAACTTTTGAGAAAATATTTACCAATTATGAATACTAAACTGCCCATTGTAATTATCACTTTTTTCATTGTGATTTATTTCTTCTCTAGTTTTCGGTCCTCAGCTGAAGACTTCTCTTTCACCCAAAATACTCTTCCAGATACTGCATACATCAATCAGCAGCTAATGATTAGCCAAGATGCGCATGACAATGCAAAATATGAGCAAGCGCTTAATATTTCCTTGGAGTTGATTGATTTATTATCCAAGTATACTAAGGAAAAAGATACCGATTCGATCTATTGGCATTTGATGTTGCATAGTATGTCGCATCAGGCCGAATCCTTAAGGTCATTAGGAAAGATTGATGGGGCAAAGTTGGTCATAGATGATGCTCTAGAAAAAGGGGAAGCAAGGTTGAGTCAATGGAATAGTAATATTGGAAGATTATATGGCATCAAAGGCTTAATTGAGTTTTATTCGAGGGATTATAGAACTGCAATGCCCTTTATCCAAAAGAGTTTAGATATTCGAATGGCAGTGGCTGGCCCGATGAATGAAGAATTACAATATTCTTACAACAGCTTAGGGGCTTGTCATTTTTATTTAGGCGAATTTCCAAAAGCAATTGAGAATTTTGAGTTAGCGCTAAACGTAGCATTACATCATAAAAAAATGGTAGATGCAGCTAGCTTTTATGGAAATTTAGGAGCGGTATCAGGTATGAGAAAACGCCTTGATGAAGCGATTACTTACCAAAATAAAGCCATTGATATTTACTTAGAAGAGCTACAAGATGAGAAAAGTGATAAGTTAGCTGGAACCTATGTAAACCTAGGCAAAACGTATAGAGATTTAGGCGAGTTTGATAAGGCATTAGCCTATATGGAAAAGGCAAGGCTCATCTATGTGAAAACACTAGGAGAGGGGAGTGAGCAGGAGACGAGGACTTATATCGGGATGGGGCAAGTCTATCAGCAATTAGGGGATTATCAAAGCGCTATTAATGTGTATCAGAAAACGCTATCCATCCAGCAAAATATTTATAAAGTAAGTAATGATAAAATTGCCGAAACCTATTATTTATTAGCCGATCTTTATCTAGAAGAGGAGAATTTGGCGAAAGCCAAAGGGAACGCTTCCACTTCTTTACAAATAAGAAAAGAACGATTAGGTGAAAAACATGGCTCTGTAGCTTCTAGTTTAGGTTTATTAGCTGAGATAGCCCTAAATGAAGACCAACTGGCCCAAGCTGAAGAATATGCCACTGAAGCACTAAAAATCAGCAAGGCAGCACATGGAGAAATTCATCCTAATATATCAGGTAAGTATTTACAGCTAGCTGATATCTACCTAAATAAAGGAAACTTAGAACAAAGTCGTGAGTATCTAAAAAATGCGAAAAAAGCCTTGTTAGGCGAGAAGTCAGCAGATAGCGATTTATCTAAAATCCCTTTGGAAAAAGTAGGTGACTTTTCATTGTTAGCAGATATTTTATTCTTTGAAGCATATCAAGAACGCCAAAGCTTTACGGCCCAAAAGAACGAACAGCAATTCAATAGAGCAGCAGCAGCTTACGCCAAAGCTTTTGACTATATCCAGTCGATTTTACGAAAGTATGATTTTACGAGTTCAAAGATGTTCGTTTTGCAAAAAGCCATCCCAGCTTATGAAGAGAACATCAATATGCATTGGGAAGCTTATCAATTAGATAAAAGCCCTACGATTTTGAATCAACTATATTCCCTTGCGGAAGAGACTTCTTCTGTATTGTTGATGGATGCAATACAAGAGAATTCAGCAAAAAAATTCGCTGGGATTCCACAGGGTATTTTTGACAAAGAAAGAAAGATAAAAGGAGATTTAGGCTTTTATGAAGAGTTTATCTACAATGAAAGCAAAAAGGGTGCAAAAGCAAACCAAGAAAAAATGGCTTTGTGGAACGAAGTCATCTTTGACTTACAGAAAGAGTATGATGAGTTACTAGTGCTGATTGATGAACAATATCCTGAATATTACAAGCTAAAATATGCTCAGAAAAAAATACAGCTAGAAGAGGTAAAGTCCTATTTACCAGATAGTAAGAGTATGATTGTAGATTACTATCTCGGAGATTCTACCTTAGTCATTTTTGGTATTCAAAAAGGAGAGGTAGCCGTTGAATTTACAAAAGTAGATGATGATTTCCGTGATAAGGTACAAACTTTAAGGCGTATGGTAGGTCAGGCTCCGAGAGGAAGTGACCAGGATATGGAAAGACAATATCTCCAATTTGTGGAAAGCGCAAATGATTTGTATACATTTTTATTAGAACCTATATTAAGGGAGAAAGGAACTAATAAGCTGATCATACTACCAGATGGTATCTTAGGTTATTTACCTTTTCATATTCTATTAAAAGCCCCTGCAAATGATCAGCAAAAAGAAGAATTAGATTATCGTAATCTAGCTTATTTGTTCAAAGATCATATTGTGAGATATGAGTATACTGCTTCACTTTTATTAAACCAAAAAGCCAATGAACAGCAAGGAGGGGGTTATCTAGGGTTTGCTCCAGAATACCTGGGCGATAAAGGATTAGCAAGTAGGACAGCGGATAGTCTTACAATACAACGCATATATAATGAAGAAACAAGGGCTGGTTTAGCACCACTGAAATATAATCAACCAGAAGTAGAAGAGGCTAGTCAATTATTCAATAGCGAATATTTTCTTGGGTTTGAAGCATCTGAAGCTGCTTTTAAAGCAAAAGCTGAAAATGCTCAAATTTTGCATCTAGCGATGCATACCTTATTGAATGATGAAGAGCCATTATACTCCCAATTAATCTTTAGGGAATCAGGCGAAGATGGAGAGGACGGCAGATTAAATGCCTACGAGCTATACAATATGTCATTGAATGCCGATTTAGCCGTGTTGAGTGCTTGTAATACAGGTGTTGGAAAAATACAAAGAGGAGAGGGAATTATGAGTTTATCTCGTGCATTCAAATATGCTGGTTGCTCCAATATTGTGATGAGTTTATGGCCGGCCAATGATGCTTCCACTAAAGAGATTATTTTAGGTTTTTTCAAGCGTTTAAAATCTGGCGAAAACAAAGATGTAGCATTGCGAGACGCCCGCATCGAATACCTAGAAAACAATACCAAAACACATCCTTTTTACTGGGCAACCTTCGTATTCATTGGTGATGAAACACCTCTAGAAAAAAGCGGATTTCCTTACCTGTGGATGGGGTTAGGAGTGATGGCCTTATTAGGTGCTTTCTGGTGGTTCCGTTCGAGATAAAAATAGAATTCAATGTAATGCATATGGCAGTGAAATAAGAATTCATATTGAAAAAGTAGAATCTATAGTTTATCCGGATGCTATGATCATTTGTGGGAATATTGAAGTTTCTGGAAAAGATGCTGAGGCTGTCATTAATCCTTTGCTACTTGTTGAAGTATTATCCAAGTCAACTGAAAGCTATGATAGGGGGGAGAAGTTTTACAAATATAGATAGTTACCATCTATTCATGAATATATTCTGATCAATCAAGATAAGCCATTAGTGGAGACAATTTTTAAGACAGAAGCAGGTAATTGGTAATCGGTTTGTTGGTTTAGATAAAGATGTTGAACTTAGAACTTGTTTGGGATTTATTAATTGGTTTTATTTCGCCACTAATTAGCTTATACTGCNTTCAAAGANCACTCATTTAGCTACGGCTAAAATCGCAACCTTTGGCCTTATCTAATCTAATTACTGACAAAACCATCTCAAAGAATAAATTCCCCAACAAGTTCTTAAATGTTTAAATTTCCAGATCAATATGGGAAAACTATATCAAAACGTTGTATTTAAAGAATATAAATAAGGTATATTCTGATTCTATTTCTTCGAACTACTACTTTACAGAATAAGACTAAAAAAGAGGATAATGATCATCATTTTCCTCTTTTTTAATAAAGCGATATTGGAATAATATTATTCCATTTTTTCTAGGATCTTTGCGGCTTGGGCTGCTTTTGGATGGCCATTTCTTTGACTTATTTGCTCTAAGGTTTCTTTTGCTTTTGTAGTATCCGTTTTGAGATAAGCCATTGCTTTGAACCAAAGCGCGTCTTCTAGCTTTTCTCCTCTTTTCACTTTATTGAATGCTCTGGCGGCATCCTTGTAGTTCTCTAGATGTAAAAGAGTAATGGCTCGATTATAGTAATAAGTTTGCTCCGAGTGATTTTCAAATTTTGCATCTGCAGCTAGCATGGTATTAAGCGCTTTTAGTGCACTTTCATAATCCTCTGCTTCAAAGAATTGTCTAAAATTATCTTCACTTTTGTAAAGCCGATCAAGAAATTGATCCATCATCTTGGGCTTTTCAAAGTCCGTCGATCGACTAGCAACGTCTTCAATGCTTGGCGCTTCAAAGTTAGCTGCAAAAACTTCCTCAGCGGTCATGGGTCCACTGCCTTGCATAAGATACCATCCAGCCACTAACAAAACAGCTACAGATGCAGCCACAGCGAGCATTCGCCTAAGGTTAAGCTTGCGGATCGTTGCCTGAGGTTTAACGTCTTGATTATCAGAAGCAGCACTGCCTGTATCAGCATCCATTTGTGCTTGCATTTTATCCAGTTCAGCACGATAGTCAATAATTTCTTTTTCGGAAACTGCTTCAAAAATTGCTTTATGTAAATCTAGATCTTTCGACAAGTCTTTCTCCTCGCTTATGGCTTTTTCGAAGGCTTTTAGCTCTTCTCCCTGTAGCTCACCGAGTAGGTACTGATCTAATTTGTCCATTTTGGTCTCATCAGCCATTCTTCCTAGGTTTGTGGATCAATCAATCGTTGTTCCTAATTATAAAACTCTCTAATACGGGGATCGTTCTTGACCATCCCCATTAACCTTTCGTAGCACACATGTTTTCTTTTTCGAGCATAGCCCTCACTTTTGAAACCCATGGTATCACGAACATCGGCGTATGACATCCCATCCCAGCGCATTTGAATAACTTTCTGGCAATCCTCCCCAAGTTTTTGAAAAACTTCTCTGATGAGTTGATTCAGAACGGTTTTTTCCAAATGGGCATCCGGAGTAAGGCTATCATCTTCTAATCCCCTTTCCATCACTTCTGTTACCCCTACCGTCCGACTTTTTATACGAAAAGTTTTTAACCATAGATTACGGCATACTGCTCTTAGATAAGCGGAGAAGGGAGAAGTCAATTCTAAACCAGGCCCTCGGACCTTCCTAAGTACAACAATGATGGCATTAGCAAAGATATCTTTGGCTTCTTCTTGGGAGCCACCTTGCTTCATAATATAAGTGAGAATACCGGGCTGAAATTCCTTATAGATACTATTCAATATTCTTGAATCGCCTGTTCGTATTCCCTGTAGGTAATCTTCATTACTTAATTTACCCCAGGTGGAGCTCATAAATGTTAGGTTTTACTAAACAAACAAAAAATCATTGTAAATGTAAGCATTATCAAGCATTTAGTTAGGAAGTTCTTAGTTCTTGAATAAGTTGTAAGGTGGAATAGGTCAAGCTCTGAATTTTTTCATATTCAAATTGACCGTTTTTACCTTTCATCATTAACTGAGAACCCATACCTACACAATAGGCACCCGCTGCAAACCACTTAGCGAGGTTTTCCCTTTCGGGAGATACACCTCCGGTGGGCATAATGCTCGTCCATGGCTGTGGTCCCTTCACTGCTTTAATAAATCTTGGGCCGTAAACACTAGCTGGGAATAACTTTACTATTTCTGCACCCAAGGACTCCGCTTGTCCAATTTCAGTCAGGGTGGCGCATCCAGGAACCCAAAGCACTTTCCGCCGATTACAGATAATCGCCACATCTTCTCTAAGGGAAGGTGTAACAATAAAATTAGCACCTAGCTGTAGAAATAAGGATGTTGTCCCAGCATCTGTAATGGATCCAACACCAAGGATCATTTCTGGAAACTGCTGAGCACAGTATTTATTGAGTTCGCCAAAGATTTCATGTGCATAATCTCCTCGATTTGTAAACTCTAATAAGCGGGCGCCACCTGCATAACAAGCCTCTGCTAGCTTTTTACAAACTTCAAGCTCATGATGGTAAAACAAAGGAACCATTCCTTGCTCTTTCATTTTATGCGCAACTTCTATTCGTGAAAATCTTGCCATAAGGTATTTTTATCTGCTCACTCTACCACTAGCATCACCACTCATCAGTTTTTCTACTTCCTCAATAGTAGCAAGGTTAGCATCGCCATAAATAGTATGCTTCAAACAAGAGGCAGCAACAGCAAAATTCAGTGCCTTTTGTTGATCATCTGGATAAGTTAATAAACCATATATTAAACCACCCATAAAACTATCCCCTCCACCTACACGGTCTACAATATGTGTAATCTGATAGGTGGGGGCTTCATAAAATTGATTTCCATCATATAATACACCTGACCAAGAATTATGAGAAGCACTGATCGATCCTCTCAAAGTAGTAATGACTTGTTTAGCTCTAGGAAACATCTCCATCAATTTCTTCATAACAGACTGAAAAGCTCCTGCTTCTACAGACTGACTAGCGGTAACATCTACGGTATCAGGATGAAGACCAAAGTGCTTTTCTGCATCTTCTTCATTTCCTAAAATGATATCACATCCAGCGACTAAATCGGGCATGACCTCACTGGGCGTCTTGCCATAATTCCATAGCTTTTTACGGTAGTTTAAATCTGTTGAAACGGTTACTCCCATTTTGTTAGCTGCTTGAATAGCTTCTAGGCAAGCGGCTGCAGCTCCTTGAGATAAAGCAGGGGTGATACCTGTCCAGTGGAACCATCCCGCATCTTTAAATACTGCTTCCCAATCAATCATCCCTTTCTGAATACTTGCCATACTAGAGTAAGCTCGATCATAAATGACTTTACTAGCCCGACTAACTGCGCCCGTCTCTAGGAAATAAATACCTAATCTTTCACCACCTCTTTGGATATGAGCAGTGCCCACTCCTCTTTTACGCATTTCCATAAGGGCACACTCACCGATATCATTTTGAGGTAATCGAGTGACAAAATCTACAGGTATGCCATAATTAGCCAAAGAAACAGCAACATTACTTTCTCCTCCACCATAAATGACATCAAAGGAACTTGCTTGAGAGAAACGGCGTAAAGCCGGTGGGCTTAATCGCAACATGATTTCACCGAAGCATACTACTTTTTTCATTTCAGTTTTTCTTTTTATCAAAATACTACCCTTCCTATCCAGTTGAGCTTTATTCCATTTATTTTCCCTACCAAAATACTCATTACTTTTATAAAGTTGAAGCAGCTCCTTAAACTAAAAGCTTGGTCAAAATTATTAGTTGATTAGCACGATTTATGAAATTCTTAGGATAATGTCTTTTAAGTGAAAATTGCATCTACCAATTCCAGCCTGGCTGCCAGCAAACTACTGAATAAGTCATTTTTTCATTGTTTCATTTTGGGCCAGTCAATATTCTATATTTCTTTCATGGTAAATTTATCCTACTTTGAAAAGTAGTACTCAGTTTGGTATTCCCATTGTTGTAATAGTTTTCCCACTTAAAAAGGTAAAATACGATATACTAATAATCGAAAATTGAAACTAATGGACTTAGCTAAAGTTCAAGTAATATTTTTTGATACAAGCTATTCATAGATAAAATCAGTTCTTTCCAAGGTGATTTAAAAACAATTGATATTCAATGTTTTGTATGTGTGTAGTGAATGTCTATTGAGAGAATTTCTTTTTGTTTTGCTCCGATTGAATAATATTTTTGAAGCCTTTCTATTCACATTTTTATTAATTTTTATACAAGATGAGCCAGTAAGGATGAATATTATACAAAGAAAAAACTGCCCCATGATAATACAGGAAATATTTCCCAAAAACGATTTATACGCCCATTAGAGATAATTAATACATAATTTTATAAGAGAGAACGCCAGAGAGATATCGAAATCTAATCCACACTTCGTATATAGAATTTTCCTGGTAAAAGAGGTAAATATGAGTAAAAAGAAATCTACTAAAAATAATAGATATGTCATTCTACAGATCATCAGGAATATTAATACACCCTACTTCTTTACCTAGTAATGATGGAATAGGATCTCTGGGTAAAGCTGCCTATGAATGGATTGATTGGCTGGAGTCAGCAGCGCAACGCATTTGGCAGATTTTACCATTTGGCCCTACCGAAGCTGATGGAAGTCCATATAGTTCTATATCTGCTTTTGCAGGTAACCCATTATGGATCGACTTAGAAGATTTACATCAACGATCATATCTGTCTGCAAAGGCTTTGAATAGTTACAGAAAGCTTACTCCCGATCGAGAAAGGGTAGATTACAAATGGTTGAATGATCACAAAATGGCTATACTATGGACTGCTTTTATGGGGATGCAAGAAAAAACAGAAGATATAGCCGTAAAGTTAAAAGCCTTTGAACAAGAACATGACTTTTGGTTACCAGACTATGCTATGTTTAGAGCACTTGCAGATATCAACAGCACACTAAACTGGGTGGAATGGTCCAAGGGTGTTCATCCACAAACAAAGCAATATGCTGGAGATGAGTATGTTTCTAAAGAAATAGCGAATGAGGTTGCTCGTAGGAAAGCGTTTCATATATTCACTCAATTTATATTTGCAGAACAATGGATGGGGTTGAGAGAATATGCTCAAAATAAAAGAGTAAAGATCATTGGAGATATCCCCATTTATGTAAGTTATAAAAGCTCTGATGTATGGGCTAATCAACATCTTTTTCAGCTGGATAAGTACGGAGTGCCTGTAGAAGTTGCAGGAGTACCTCCTGACTATTTCTCCGTATCCGGTCAAAAGTGGGGTAACCCACTATATGACTGGGATGCAATGAGAATTCATGGCTTTCAATGGTGGAGAAAGCGTTATAGCCACTTGCTGAAATATATGGATATTGCTAGGATTGACCATTTTAGAGGAATTCAGGCTTATTGGGCAATACCTCATGCTGAAGAAACTGCCGTCAATGGAAGTTGGCGATTGGGACCAGGTGTAGACTTATTAAATGCCTTACTGGAAGAAGATCCGCAGGGATCCAAAATTCCAGATTGGGAATCACCTCTTTCCATTATTGCCGAAGACCTTGGATTTATTACACCTCCAGTGAGAAAGGTAAAAGATGCCCTAAGATTGCCCGGCATGGCTATCCTACAATTTGGATTAGAAGGTGCGCAAGAATTTTTACCTGAAAATATTGACCCTAATACGGTAGCTTATACCGGTACCCACGATAATAACACCACTAGAGGTTGGTGGGATGATGGGGTCAAAAAGGGTGCAGATTTGCATATCTCTGCCCTTTTGGAGCATTACAATAGTTCACCTTCATCCTCTGTCAGTTGGCAACTGATTGAACTGACTTGGAGATCCTCTGCTAGGATTGCCATCGCTCCTATGCAGGATATTCTTGACCTTGATGCTAATCATAGAATGAATATCCCTGGGTCAGCAACAGGAAATTGGTCATGGAGATTAAATGGAGATCTTCTGACGCTATCCGTAGCAAATCGATTGAAAGAGGTTTCCATTCAATCCGGAAGGTCATTTGTTTCTTACTAACCAATAAGTTGAAGAGGCTGAAATATTTAACAACAGTTCATCATGCTATAAGAGGAATCATAGCGGTAGTGACAAAATGATATGAATTACTATGTCTGAATTAATGAAAGCAATTAAGGCGAATAATTTGGAAAAGCTCCAAGAATTAGTGAAAAATAATGTAGATATTAATCAGGCGGATGCTTCTGGAGATTGGCCAGTTATTATGGCGGCCTATCTAGGACATGTAAGTATCTTATCTTATTTGCTAAAGCAAGGGGCCGATTTATCTGTACTTGATCCAGGAATGAAAGCTACTGCATTACATGCAGCTGCCTATGCTGGAAGAGCAGAAGCTGCGAATTTACTAATCCAATACGGAATCAATATAGACCTTCAAGGGCCATATAATGGATACACCGCTTTGCACGATGCTGTTTGGCAAGGACATGTTGAGACGGCCTCAATTATTTTAAAGGGTGGAGCAGATAAAACGATCAAGTCAAATCAAGGTCAAACACCACTGGATCTTGCCAAGTCTTTAAACAAGAATGCCTTGATAGACTTACTTTCTTCTTGATTTTTTGGTTCAAGCCCCTGCGCTTTGCTATGCTAGGCCGTACGGAGGCCTAGAGATGCGTTGTAAACTTCTAAATGAGTTCTTAAGAAAATGCTTCTTAGCCTATGTTTGAATTCTCTACTACTTGAAAACCAAAGCTTTGAGAACTGGGATATCCGATTGAATCAGCTGCTCGGCTCTTATAAATCAATATCCAGAGTATCGAATTATGATTTTTAGTTCGAATAAAATTTAAAAATGCATGGTTTATCCTTACGGTAGTAGTGGCTTGCGTATTCGAGAATGTAAAGTCAAGCTAAAGCCATAAAGAATTATTCGCCTAATTGAATGATACGATCAAGTAATAATTTAAAATCTTTCGTCTTCGTAAATGCATTAGTGAGGGTTGTCCTCAGCCAGGTTTCCCCATTTAAAGTAGTCTTTACAATATAAAACTGCCCCTCTTCCAGTATTCGCTGTCTAATATTCTCATTGATGGAATTGGCATCTCCTGCGCTCGCTTTATATCGAAAGCAAACAATATTGCATGCAGGCTCTAGGGCTAGCTCCAGCTCTTTCCTCTGCTTGATCAAAAGGGCTAATTGTTTTCCATGATCGTAGCATTGAGTAACAAACTCATCAAAAATAGCTGCTCCTTGCGTTCGAATTATGCTGTAAGCCTTTATACTCATCATTAGCTTTGTACATTCAAAGGTTCGTTTGGCTAAGTTGTACCAATCAGGCGACTCTTCTTGACTCCATAGGTATTGTGCCTTTTGACTAAAAGTCGCATAGCTTTGAAGTCCATCTTTAAAAAGCAAGGCTGTTGTAATAGAAGGCGTCATTAACATTTTATGAAAATCCATCACTACAGAATCGGCCAAGTGGATACCCTTGACTAATGATTTATATTTTTTAGAAAATATACTTCCTCCCCCATGTGCGCCATCAACATGGAACCATAGTTGATGCTTTTGACAAAAGTCAGCAATGGCTTCTAAATCATCAAATGAACCAGTAGAGGTTGTACAGGCACTACCTATAACAGCAATGACTTGTACACCTTCTCTTTGGGCTTTCGCCAAATAATCCTCCAATAATGCTGTTTGCATTTGGTATTGATCATTGACAGGTACTTTAATAATTCCCTGCTCTCCCCAACCCATTATTTTTGCTGCACGATCGACACAATAATGAGCTTGTTCTGATACCATTAATGCTAAGGACTTCTGATGCCCATCATTCCAAACATCAACATGGGCTTTAGCTTTTCTAGCAGCCAGCAAGGCTGTTAAATTGCCCAAGGTTCCACCAGAAGTGAGTACCCCAGAGGCACTAGCATCATAACCGATATATTGATTGACAAAATCAACAACGACTTTTTCAATAGCCGTGGCAGCCATTCCCATTTCATATACGCCCATGCCATTGTTCATAAAATCGCTGACCAAGCCTGCCAAGGCTGATATAGGTAAAGGCGGGCTGATTTGATGCCCCATGTATTTCGGATTGTGTAAATCTACAGATCGCTCTAATATTTTTTTGAAAAAGAAGATAGGGTCTTCTTTTTCTGACTTTTTTAAGTCATCTTGCCAGTAAGCCAACTCTTGTTCTGGTTCTTGCCATTTAATTGTAGGAAGATGATGCTCTTGTTCTCTTGCTTGTAAGTGATCTGCTAACAAATTAATTAGCTGATAGCCCATTTGCCGAAAGGCTTCAGAAGAATAGGCTTGATGTAGGCTGGTATTCATAAAGAATTACTATTTTTAAATCTTCAAATCTGAATACTTAAATTTCAGCAATTCTCTTTAAATAATTAGGATATTTTTAAACAAAACTTTTTCTAAAGTATCTCTGCTTTAGCCTGCAGTGATAGCACTAAAATAACGACATATGGATTTTGCTACTTACCGATCTTATGATGCACTTGGAATGGCTGATTTGGTAAAAACCAAACAAGTCAAAGCAGAAGAATTATTTGAAATTGCTTTAGAAAGAATCGGTGAAGTAAATCCAATGATTAATGCCGTAGTACATGATCTTTCTGAACTTGGGCGAAGTATGGTAAAGGACTACCCTGATCAAGGAATATTTTCTGGGGTTCCATTTCTAATTAAGGACTTAGGGTATCATATCAAAGGTTGTCCATTGACAAAGGGGAGTACAGGTTGGAAAAACTATATTTCTGAAGAGGATGGTTATCTGACAAAAAAATTGCGTCAGGCAGGCCTCGTCTTTTTAGGTAGGACGAATACGCCTGAATTGGGTTTAACTCCTTTTACGGAGCCCGCTCTTTATGGCCCGACTAGAAATCCTTGGCATACCGATCGATCTGCAGGTGGTTCTAGTGGTGGTAGCGGAGCAGCTGTTGCTGCTGGTATTGTTCCTATGGCAACAGCAAGTGATGGAGGTGGTTCTATTCGTATTCCTGCTTCTTGTAACGGACTGTTTGGTATAAAACCAAGCCGAGGGCGTATGAGTTATGGCCCGCAATCTGGTGAGGGCTGGGCAGGTGCTGTTGTTGACAATGTGGTTAGCCGATCTGTTCGAGATTCTGCTGCTTTTTTGGATACTATGATGGGCTATGGACCTGGCGATCCTTATCTGATTCAAAAACCAGCGCGTTCTTATTTAGAAGAACTAAAAGAGACTACTCCAAAATTAAAAATTGGCTTTTCTACTAAGCATACTTTAGGCAGTCAGATTGATGCTGAATGTGTCAAAGCAGTTGAACAAACAGCCCAACTATTACAGGATTTAGGGCATGAGGTGGAAGAGGTTCAACTACCTTACTATAAAGAAGATTTGACAAAAACCTTCCTGTATATTATTCTAACAGAAACAGCAGCCACAGTGGATGAATTAGGTCATCATTTAGGTCGTAAAGTTATTCCTGGAAAGGATGTAGAGCCGAATACCTATATTCAATATTTGCTTGGAAAAACATTTTCAGGTATGGAATATGCCATTTGCAAGCGCAAATGGAATGAAATATGTAGGAGAATTGCTCAGTATCATCAGTCTTATGATTTATTACTTACTACTGTTGTATCCAGCCCTCCTTTTGAAATTGGTGCGTTACAGCCTACTCCAGCAGAACAACGCTTAGTGAGTTTTATTAATACAGTAAAAATGGGAAGCTTAGTAAAGGCTAATATCGAGCAGTTGGCAGATAAAATTTTTCAATATATTCCCTATACTGCTTTCGCAAATATGACTGGACAGCCATCTATGTCAGTGCCTTTGCACTGGACAGCGGAGGGTTTGCCCGTTGGTTTGATGTTTTCGGCAGCTATGGGCAGAGAAGATATGTTGTTTAAGCTAGCGAAGCAGCTGGAAGAGGCGAAACCTTGGTTTGATAGGGTTCCAGTTGTGTGAAGTTTTTAAACCTCACATAACGGAACTCTCTGCTTTATTTGATATCTTAGAATGAAATATTTAAACGTTGCACCTTAGGAATAGTCTCTGGGGTAAGGGTAAAAAAGATATTGATTACGCCATTTTCTGCTTGTAATTTAAAGCTTATGCGTAGCTGATTTAGTGGAACTATTTTCTTTACTTTTTGAATGGGACCTGCTTTATCTAAGATTTCTTTTACTTGTCTCATTCTATGTTTGAGATGGCGCTGAAAAACCGGACAGAAAAATTTGATAATTTTGAAGTCCAATGGAAAAGCAAAAATCAAGTAAGCGAAATTACCGCAAGTATGATGCAGCATTTAAGCTAGATGCGGTTAATCAGTTAAAGCATGGCAGAAGTCCTAAGGAGCTGTCCGAATTGTTGGGTGTCTCAGAAAGTCTATTGTACAAATGGAAAAGACAAGAACTAGGAAAGGGCCGTAATCGAGAACAAAGCGAAGAGATTAAACAACTCAAGCGCCAACTTAAACAAGCCGAAGAGGAAAATGCTATTTTAAAAAAAGCCTTGAGTATTTTCAGCCGCAGCGACTAGACAAATATCGTTTTATCACCCACCAAAGAGATGCTCATAGTATTCAAAGACTATGCGCAAGTATGCAAGTAAGCATGAGTAGCTACTATGAATATCTCCAAAAACGAGGGCGACCAAGTAAGGATCAAAAACTAGAAGATGCTGTAGTCAAAGCTTTTTGGCGACACAAACGACGATATGGAACTAGAAGGTTAGTCTCTGAAATGTTTGATGAAGGCTACGTTGTGGGGCGTAAGAAGATCAGTAGTATTTTGAAGAAGAACGGGCTTAAAGCAATACAACCAAAGTCATTTGTTCCAAAAACTACTCAAGCTAACCAACACTTAAAAAGAAGCCCTAAGCTGCTGTTAGACAGGGGTGGACCAACTACTTGTAATGAGGTATGGGTAGGAGATATTACTTTCTTGCCCTTACAAGTTGGACAATGGGCATTTTTAGCAACATGGCTAGATATTTTCAGTCATCATATCGTTGGTTGGTAAATAAGAGAAAATATGAAAGAACAATTAGTTATCCAAGCTTTTGAAAAAGCAGTAACCAAAAGAAAACCCAGTAGAGGCTTGATCATTCATAGTGATGGAGGTAGTCAATACGCTAGTAGTAAATTTAGGCAGAGACTAGGACAGTATGGCTATCGACAAAGTATGACCCGAAAAAGTAATCATTACGATAATGCTTTTGCCGAATCCTTATTCTCCAGATTTAAAGCTGAACTATTAGAAGATGGAATATTTTATGACATCGAAGAAGCTAGACTTAAATGTTTTGATTATATTGATTGTTACTACAATCCGATTAGAAAGCATTCTTCTATCGGCAACAAAAGTCCTCTACTTTTTGAAAGATTGATGGGCTACTGAAAAACAAAAATCATAAAAAGTAGCCAACCTGTGTGACCTGTGTCCTTTGTGAAGCTTAGCGGAACAAAGGACACAGGTCACACAAAACCAAAGAAAAACTCTCAATTTAAACTGTCCGGCTAAAAGGAACTACCTCAAAGGCTACAAAATCCATTACAACAGGATTATTGACAGTTGAGCCAATTTCAAAAATCAACACATAAGAGTTCAAAGCTTAAGTTCATAGAAAAGAAAAATTTTAATTGTGAAATTTGGGTTCCTACTAAAAAACTTATGTGCAAATCAAAAACGGAAATATCATGCTAAAATTTAAAAAATACATTTTTATTATTTTATGCTTTTGTACTGTTTATGTTGAAGCGCAATCTATTGAAGTAATTTCCTTTAATAGTCCCTTAGAAGTAAGTCCACTATTAGGTGGTGAACTAACGGTAGATATTAAATATACAAGTGAGTCTGGAGCTACCAGTAATAATTTTTATATCGGATTACAGGAGTTGGATGAGAACAATCAATTTGTTAGAACGATTGACGGAGTTGATTTCGTGAATCAAACTGCAGGAATAGATGTGTCTTTATCTGCAAATCTTTTTGTGGGAACTATTCATCCTTTATCAAATGAATTAGAAGCTGGACATTATTATCAGATCACAGCTAAACTTTATACCAATACTTGGAATGAATTGGCTAGCGCTGATTATTTGAATACATCCTCATTAGAAACAGTGAATGAGATTCCCTATAATTTTAGTACGTTCCCAATTAGCAAAGGGGCAGATATTAGTTCGATGACTGAAATGGAATCTGAAGGTTATTCTTGGCAAGATAATGATGGTAACCCCAGACAATTAATGCCTTTGTTAAAAGAATATGATCTTAATGCAGTTCGATTAAGAGTATGGGTAGATCCTGATAATTCTCCAGCAAATGGCTGGTGCGATATTGATGATATGGTGACAAAAGCCCAATTGGCGAATGAAGAAGGCATGGATGTTATGATTTGTACACATTTTAGTGATCATTGGGCAGATCCCGGTCAACAAACTAAACCTGCTGCTTGGAGTACTTATTCTGTCTCTCAATTAGAGACTGCTGTAGCTAATCATATAACAGATATATTGAATGCTTTAGCAGCTGTGAATATCACACCTAAATGGGTTCAAATAGGAAATGAAACCAATGATGGTATGCTATGGGACACTGGTAAGGCTTCTACAGGTGGGTTTTCTAATTATGCTAAATTTATAAATGCTGGTTCTAATGCTGTGAAAACATTCAATGCATCCATACAAACAATACTACATCTTTCTAACGGCCATGAACAAGGCATGTACAATTGGAATATTGGTGGTTTGATAAATAACGGACTCAATTCAAATAATATAGATATAATCGGGATGTCATTATATCCTCAAGAAAACAATTGGAGGGACTTCGTGGATCGAACCTATGATAATATGATCAACATCAGAAATACCTACAATAAGGATGCGATGTTAGTAGAAATTGGTTTTTCTAATTCTAGACCAGACATCACTTACCAGTATATTGTTTATATGATAGAGCGTGTAAAGCAAGCCCAAGGTTTGGGCGTCTTTTATTGGGAACCGATCGCTCACCAACCTTTTACATACTATCCAAATGGAGCTTGGGATGAAGATGGGAGTCCGTCTATTGCTATGGATGCTTTCCTTGATAATTCTATTATACTAGGTATTTCAAATTTAAATATAGATAAAGATATCTTGAATATATTTCCAAACCCATCATCACATCAACTAAATATTAAATTGAAAGACTTAAAGCTGAAAAATTTCAGAATCTATAATTTGCAAGGACAATTAATAAAAAGTGGTAATTTTGATGATAATAAAAATCAAATCAGTATTGATATACATGATATTAACAATGGTGTATATTTTATAAGAATTAATGATTTATATACACATAAATTCATTAAACAATAAATTTATGTAATTGTGGAAATTAGTCTAATTATAAAGGATATTTATTTTCCATAAGTTTGATGTTTTTCATGCTCAGAAAGGAAATGTCTAAGCTCAAATTGAAGTTTTGAAACCTATTCATCCAATCCGAATGAAATTAATTGAATTGCTGTTCTAAAAGTTGAAAAATGAATAAAAAACGAAATGCCAACAAGATGTATAGTGCATAGCTCGTAAGCTCGCAACGCCATTTATGCTAACTGTTATAGCCAATTAAAAAAATGAGACACTACATCAATATAATATTATCAGTATTCCTTATTTCTGTTTCCGTCCAAGTTAAAGCTGACTCTTGGATTGACCCGACATGGATAAGGATGTTAGATAGTTCAAATGTAATAGCGTTAGTTGAATATAGAAGTAATGGAGACTTTAGAGCTAAGACTAGAATTGAACGTATCTACAAAGGTCAATTAGATATAGGAGACAAAATTTAGATTTCGGGTTATAGCAATAGATATGGTCCAATTGATAAAATGAAGAAGGGAAACAAGTATTTAGCCTTTCTGAATTTAAATGAACCAACTGAAAGAAGTCTTGAATATTGGAATGAAGAAGTTAATAAGGATTCAAAACTAAAAAAATATGTTGAAGTCTTAAAGATCCGCAAAGCATATTACGTTTGGTCTTCTACTCCGGGCGATTTGAAAGTAAAAGGTAACAGTGTCCAATAAGACCTAATTAAATCCTCTTATTACCATAAGCAATTATTTTATCCCTTTAAGGATTTTGAATCTTTTCTTAGCGCTTATATTGGTAAAAAAGACATTGAAATGTATCAGCAAAAGTTAATTTTAGAGATAAAAACTGTCCATGAAAGTGACGAGAAATCTCAATCATTAATGCAGCTATACTTTCTTGGATGTAACAGTTTTCTTGATGAATTCAACAAATATGCAATAATTAAAAATCCATCAACAAAGTATGCTCTTGCCAATTTGATGGGTAACATCAAAAATGAAAATTCAAGAAATGTATTTATCACATTATTAGACGATGAAAATAGTTTGGTTCAAGGAGAATCTGTTCACCAACTTAAAGTTGAATCACCAGAAATTGTTGCTCCTATACTATTAAGCAAACTAAAGCCTTCAAGTGGAGAAAATTTTGGACTTTCAAATTTGATGGACTCAGTTATGAACAACATTGATGGTGAACAGAAATCATAAAAACTTTAGGTGAATTGAAGTATGAATCTGCAATTCCTGACTTACTTTCACTTCTTGAACCTACAGATGATTATTTGCTTGAATTAGTCATGGAGCCTTGAAAAGAAATCAGATCAAAAGAATATGTACCGTACATAAACAAATATCTTGATAATAAAACTCATAAATTGATTTTTGAAATTATTATGATTATTGCGGAAGACAGCTTAGTTGAGTGATTGCCAAGTTTTAAAAATTTCATTTCGAGTTGCAATAGAAATAGACACCTAAATTATGAATACACAATTTCAACTTGCTGTGGCATTGTTAAATTTAAGGATAGTACTACTGTAAATTTTTTATTGTCAGATTTTGAACATTTCTTCACTTACAAAGACACTTTAGAGAGTAGTAAACAAAAGTATTGGACACAAAAATATTTCGAGGTAGTGGCGGGTTTGCATTTGCCCAGTATGGCTCGGTTGAGTGCGACACCCAAAGTACTTCTGCTGTGAGTGGAAAAGATACAGCAGGCGTAACTTGCAGCTTGTAGCCAGCGCA
>JAKVCU010000035.1 GCA_022448955.1 Saprospiraceae bacterium | reverse complement strand
ATTTTGCTACCCAATTTAATCATTCCCTTGTGTGTCTAATACTTTAGTCATGGACGATTCATGTGTTTAAAATTTTTCTGTAAGCGGCAAAATGCAGAAAAATTTCTGCACAAATGGAACCGCTCTGCTCCCGCCTACGGCCGGCAGGCTCGCATAATCTTTTTTAATCATTCACTTGCGTGTCTACCTAAGGCGGATGATTAATAAAGATCATGCTCGTTTCATAATACTAGTCAATTTCAATTTTGGGTAATATTTGATCGGCTTCCTCTAGGGCATGTGGCTTTCCAACATCCAGCCAAATAGAATAGTTGTGCGGAAAAGCTTGAATGATTTCTGTCCGAGCTGCCTCCAGATACACATCAATGATCGAGAATACAGCTTTGTCTGGCATGAATGTAAAGATTTTTGGATCAATCACCTGTATGCCACTAAAAGCCCAATCCTCATAGATTTTTGCGGATCTACTCCATTTTTCCTCTTCTGTTTTGACGTTTCTCCAACCGACCAACTGCTTTTTTTGATTAAAAATCAGGTAGCGAGAAGTGTTTCTATTGCGAACAGCCAAGGTAGCAATGGCATTTGACTGTTGGTGAAACTCGTAAAAAGCTTTTAAATCAAGATCATTTAGGATATCTGTATTACAAACCAAAAAAGGTGCATTACCGAAAAAGGGTGCCGCTTTTTTTAGTCCACCTCCCGTTTCTAACAACAATTCACGTTCATCTGATATTATAATATCAATACCGAAAGCATCATTGGCATCGATAAAGTCTTCAATTAAATGAGCAAAGTGGTGTACATTGATTACGATTTGGCGAAAGCCAAATTTTTTTAACCTACGAATGGCAATTTCTAATAATGGCATGCCATTTATAGTTACCATTGCTTTTGGTTTATCATTGGTATGTGGTCGAAGCCTAGTGCCTAGGCCTGCTGCAAAGATCATAGCTTTCATCGAGGATATATTTGAATACGAAAGTAAGCAAAATGAAGCACACCGGACATAAGGTATAAAATAGAAATAAAATACAGCCTATCATCATTTATTAAAGAAGCAATGGAGTATTCTATTTTTCATTTTAAAGCAAGTGAAATTCAGGAAGCAAATTAGTAAATCCTGATGAAGAAGAAAGGAGTATTTTTTCTCTACAAAGCAAAAAATCCACGATATGCGTTTATTTCTCTTGTTGATCGTTTGTTCTGGATGGTCCTATTTGGCGAAAGCCCAAGAAAAAGATGAAGCATCCCCTTATTATATCTATAGCATATACTTTGGTGGAGGAAGTTACTTTATCACACCTGACCAAGCGGAAGGCTTAACCGAGTGGCTAAAAACGATCCCTTATTTAGAGGATGCCGAAATTAGCATTCATAGCCACACAGATAATATTGGTTCCAAAGCTTATAACGATTGGCTTTCACAAATGCGTAGTGAATCTGCTTTTCAGAGACTGTTAGATGAAGGAATTCCTAGCGAGGTTATTTCTATAGAGGATTTTGGAGAGTTGAATCCAGTATATGATAATGCAAGCTGGGAAGGAAAATTGAAGAATCGAAGAGTGGATATTATCATAAAGCCTTTGGCTTTATAATAAAAAATATTAATTTTTTTTAGAATATTGATCTTCCTCTCAAATTCATGTACTTTCGAGTTCAATTTTGGTCTTGCAATGAAAGAAATAATCCCCATATCACTGCTCTTTTTCCTTATCATTCTAAATAGTTCTACAGCTCCTTTTGGAAGCGTTCGATCTGCTTATAAACATCATTATAGAGGTAATATTTATTATCAAAAAGATGATTTGAATAAAGCAGAGTTTCATTTCCGAAGGGCCTTTCAAAGTATCCCAACTAATTATGGCTTTGCACTTTCTTATGGCGTCTGCTTAGCGCGAAATGGCAAAGCAAATAAGGGTTTGCAGGTATTCCGATCAGGTTCGAGTAATATTGCTCGAGAAGACCCAGAATACCAACAAAAACGTATATTAAAACATTTTTTCGAAGGCTTGATCCTTTGCTATGACAAAAATTATGATGCAGCCATTCATCGGATTCGGAAAAGTATTTCGCTACAAAAGCAGACGCCCAATGCTGCTTATTTGAGCATTTTTTATAACACTTTAGGTTATGCTACTTTACTCAATCAGGGTAAAGCAGATTTTGGCCGTGCTGGCTTGCCGCCACATTACCATGTGCATAAACGAGATATGGACCGGGCATTCGAATACTTTGGAGAGGCCCTAAACTATAATGCCGATAATCCTTCTGCATTATATAACTATAAAGTTTTGAGTGATACCCTAAAAAGGACATCGCAATACAATCTATCAAGTGATACAACGGCCAATGTATTAAAATATGTAACAGAATGGAATGTATCCAATGATGTTTTTGAATTGTTAGACTTTTCTTCCTACGAGGAGGTTTTATTCCTCTTAGACATTTCTGGTTCGATGGTAATGGAAAAGGTTGTCTGTAAAGGTAAAGATCGATTTTCTGTAATGAAAGAAACGGCACTACACATTTTGAGAAAAATGCCAGAGACCACCCAATTGGGGATTGCAACAATAGGAGGAGATTGTGGAACGGCGCCCAAATTATGGATAGAAACTGGTAAAATTGATATAAAAGAACTCCAACAAAATATAACCTTTTTAGCACCTGATGGTACTACCCCTTTATTAACCATTCTTCAGGAAACACCCCTATTGTTTTCAGCAAAATCAAAGCGACGAAAAGCGATATTTTTTATAAGTGATGGCGCAAATATTTGCAGTGGTGGAGGGGTAGATATCTGCGATTGGTCAGAAAGACTCAATCGGCAAGGTATAACGATCAATATTTTTACTTTCCTTGATGCAACTTTAAATCACGTTAATGCTTTTGCAGAGTATAGCTGCTTAGCAGATAATACACATGGAAAGATTGTCTACATGGATAATTTGCGCTGTAAGATTGAGGAGTATTCTTTTGAATTTGTGGAGAGTGCACAATTACAAATTCCTACTTTGCATAAAGTAGCTTGCTTCGGTCCCTCTGTAAAAGATTTGTGGGCAATATATAAAGAATGAAAAAAACGACTCTTGGGGGCTTAATAAGTAGTTTGCACGAAACCCTGCCCACCGGCAGGCTAGAATTGGTACAATAATTTTTTAGCTTCAGCTCAAAACTGACAAAAAACCAAATAAAATAAAGTTTCTGATGAATTTTGAGCTGAACTTTTCATTGCATAAGCAATTTTGCTTAGCCACCATACTAGCCCAAGAAGTAGTATTATGTGACCTAGCTATTGATTATTACAGATTATACTTTATCGACCTTACCAAGAAGCGCCCGTAATTCTTGGATATTCTTCTTAATTTCTTCTCTTGAAATACCAACTTTGGTATTTAGACTTTTACTATTTCTGATGGTCTGTTGCATAAATACAGATTTTTGAGTGCTAAATGGGGAATGCTTATTGTAATAGAAATCTCAGAGAAAATTCATATTCATCTGCTATATGCTGTCCGTTTTTCATTGCAGGAATCCAAGTTGGCATCTTTTCAATCATTTCTAGTACGGCTTTGTCAAATACTTCAATCAATCCTTGCTTAATGTGTAAATTTTCTAATACTCCTGCCGTATTAACAGTAAATCCAACTTGAATCACGCCTTCTAGACCATACTCTCTGCCAATTTCTGGGTACTTTAAGTTTTCTTTAATGAATGCGATCATAGCAGGTTTACCTCCTGGGAAAGATGCCACACGATTGATACTTACAGGAGCAATCTTTTTTACAATATCTTTCATTTGATCTATTGGCATACTCAAATTGGGTAATTGTGCCCAGTTCATAGACAAGATGGATATCATGAATATTAAGCTAAGATTAAAACGTTTCATGGTTTTTGAGGTTGTAAGTAAGCATTTTAGAAAAATAATTAATCTGAATGCTTGCTTTATTGAAAATAGTGATGAAATACACCTCTAAATACCATGAGTTGATAAGGTGTTACCTCTAAAAGGAAAAAAATAATTGAGGTTTTTTAGGTAATTTTATTTATTCATTGACCTCCCATCCAGTTTGGAATAATCTTCTTGCGCCTATTAATCCACATTTTTGATATTGATGATATCCTCTTGCAGCATTTAGTCTGATTTGGATCCCTGATTCTAAATTGGCCCACGAATCAATGATGGCTGAAATTACATATGCTTCAGGCGCTAATAAATGGGTTGTTAAAATTAAAGGATAGGCTTTGGCCAATAAGAAATGTTCTAGGAAATAATCATTAGAGATGCAGGCAATGACTATAGCATCTTTTTTATTTGAGCCTTTATTCAAAAGGGGACTTATACTAGTATCCATTAAACCATTATGCCCGTTGAATCCAATTAAATCAGCATTGTTGTTGATTCCGATTTTGTGGCCTTCTATCTCCATATAATTGGTCAAGTTACCAGAGATAGATAAATTAAAATCTTCTAAACAACTTTTCATCCGATCTCCTCTATAAGCATCTATCGTTAAGTAAACAATTGTTTTCGAATTATACTTTCGTTGAAGTATAACTCTTTCAAGTACATTTGAATTTAAGTCTTTTTGCTGGTGAATAAGTTTCCATTTTTTTTCCAATTTGAAAAAAGTCCTTAATCCATACCTAGCACCCCAATAAAGGTTAGTTCTGAGGTTTGTACCATCACCTAAACTTTTACTAACTGGGACAATTCCTTGATTTTCGTTATCGCAAAGAGGAACGAAAATATGTACAAATAATGGTTCTTGATGATCAACCTTCCTCTTTAATCTTTTTAGAATGGAGTCTCTTGTAAATTTTTTAGTAGAGGTATCTTGTTCAATTGAAGTGAAGACACTTTTCCAATCTTCCTCGCTTGTTTTTGCTTTTTGCGTATTATTACAGCTTAGAAGGAAGCTTGCTAGTACTAGAAGTGTTGATATTTCATATGTTTAAAATTTTTCTGCAAACAGCAAAATGCAGAAAAATTTCTGCACAAATGGAACCGCTTTGCTCCCGCCTGCGGCCGGCAGGCCCGCATAATCTTTATTAATCATTCCCTTGCGTGTCCGCTTAAGGCGGATGATTAATAAAGATCATGCTCTTTTCATCTGCTTTATTTTAAGTAGCTAGACCTAATCATTGTCTCAGTGTGGGATCACTCCAAATAGATTCCAATTCGGTACACAATTTATCAATATCTTCCTTTGTATGCTGTGCCATTAGACTAATTCGAAATCGTTGTTCGCTAATTGAAACTGCAGGGTATTCTACTGCATTTAGGAAAACGCCTCTTTGGCTAAGTGTAAAATTTGCTTTTCGAATGTTCATATCTGTAGGTGCTTTCAAAGCAATAACAGCAGATTGAGGAAGAGAGGCAAATCCAAATTTTTCCAGCTTTGAAATGGCATACTGAATATTGTTACGCAGATTTTTACGCAGCTCAGGCTCATTTTCCATTACCTCCAAACCTGCTAAGACTGCAGCCAAAACCATTGGAGGCAAAGCGGCAGAAAACATATAAGAGCGCGCAAAATATCTCAAATAATTAATAATTTCTTTGGATGCTGCCACAAATCCTCCTGCTACAGCAAATGATTTTGAGAAAGTACCCACGGTAATATCAATATCCTTTTCTACATGAAAATGCTCTGCTGTTCCTGTTCCATTTTTGCCTATTACTCCGGTACTATGGGCATCATCTAGTACTAAAATAGCTCCATATTTTTTAACAATTGGAACCATCTGATCCAAAGGTGGTAAATCGCCATCCATAGAAAAAACACCTTCTGTGGCAACGAAAATTTCTCCTAGACAACTGTTCTTGGCTTTCTTTAATTTTTCTTCTAGGTCGATCAAACTATTGTGTTTAAAAGATAAGGATTTTGCCTTGGACAAATTTAAGCCGTCATAAAAGGAAGCATGACACAATTCATCATAAACCACATAATCTCTTCTTTGTGTGATTCCTGATATTAAGCCAAGATTGGCATTGTATCCAGATGAAAACACCATGGCCGATTCACAATGCTTTAGTGCGGCTAATCTTTCTTCGAGTTCAGCCATCAATTTTGAGAATCCATTCAATAGCGGAGGCCCCCCCATTCCTATACCATATTTTTGAGCGGCAGCTAGCGTTTTTTCTTTCACATATGGATGTGTAGAAAGGCCTAAATAATTATTGGATGCAAACATCAACATTTTTCGTGCTTTCTGTGCCTCATTATCCCAAATAGTTACCATTCGATTAGACTCCGAAAGAATTGTTCTCTGGTAAGTGATTTGATTATTTTGGGATAGATCTTGAACAAACTCATGGAAGTTTTCTACTCTTGTTTGCAAAGGTTGTAAGTAATTGTTCCTTAAAAAGTTGTTTAAATTACTTGTTGGTTTGAGAGATGTTGTAGTTGCCATGCTTTTTAAAAATATTAGTGTGTTTCGAGATGTTGTTAATACTCAAAATCACGTTTAGTAATAAGTTTACTGTTTGAACAGAATAAGTATTATTCTATCTATCATGAAGTGGATACAGCTAGATATCACCTTTATGATATATGTAAGACCAGTAAAATTGTAGCGTTGTTTTTTGAGAAATATAGTTTTCACGAAGCTCTATACTTATGTTTCTTATTTCAAGATTGGGTATAACTTCTAGTTAATTTTGGGAAGAGTTACTAACATAAGCATTATGTTACAAAGATAAAAGTGCTTATTGAAGTTTAGTATACCATAAGGCTTTTATACTTTCTTCAAATTGGTTGGTTATAGACTCAAGATATTCATAAACCTCCACATGGTAGATCATACAAAGCAGTAAGCTATCTAAAACTTTTATTACTGCCATCCAGTAGCTATACTCGCCAATGAATCTACGCGGTCCATTATATATTGTGAATCGCAAAGGTATCCTATTAAACCATTTAGAGGAGGCTTTCATAAGGTGAATGGTCACCCCTATATTATCAGTATATTTGCAGATGCTGTAGTTCTTGGCGAAGTTTTCTATTTCATTTGAAGGGACCCTTAAACGGTCTCGTACATATACAATTTGGGTGAAATCGACCTTTTATTGTATCAAAGCTCTACCGTGAAACTTTACTCCTGCGCCAACTGATCTAAGGATAGTTTAGATTCAATACCACCATATCCTAAAAGTGTACCTAAATTTTTATTGACTTGATAAAGTACCTAAGTTATTATCCACCCGAAAATGAATCTAGGTAAGAGTCACTAAAGCTAATAAATAAAGGTACTTGGAGCATAAGTGCTAATTGGGATCAAAATAAGAAAGGAAGATAAAATCAGGTAGGTATGAATTAAAAAAGAGCTATGCTACGCATAACTCTTTTTTCGATGTGGGCGATGATGGATTCGAACCAACGACCCCCTGCTTGTAAGGCAGGTGCTCTAAACCAACTGAGCTAATCGCCCTTTTTTTAGAGAAATCATTTTCTCTCTTTGTGATTGCGGTTGCAAATATAAGCCATTAAACAATAAGATGCAAGACCTAGAAGCAAAAAAAAGAAAAAATTTTTTTTTTACCCTTTAATTTAGTCGAATATTTTAAGAAAAGGGATTAAAGCTTCGTATTTTTAGGAAGAGGAATTACAAATTCCTTTCCTAAATAATTAATTATTAAGCAAGTAGTTTGCCCGAAACCGTGCCTGCCAGCAAGCTGGAATTAGTGCAATAAAATTCAGCTATGGGCAGACAGGCTTTTACATTTACTCAAAAACCATGCGTAACTTTCACCTCTTCAGTTACTTATGATTCTCGAGTGAATATTTTCCTTATACAAGTAATTTTGTCTAGGCAATTAGTTCATTTATAACAATTTATTCTTTTGATTACTTCCTTTTAACCATCAATTTAAACTGATACAAAACCTCTTCGCTATGAATAAGTTTTTAAAGCGTTTTTTTATTGCACTTATTATTATTCTTTTTTTATTGATTGGTTCCGCTGCTCTATTGACCAGCATTTTTGAAAATAGTGTGGGTAAAACCCTCATTTCAAACATTAACAAACAACTAAAAACGGAACTAAGCGTCCAGAAATTTGACTTATCTATCTTGACTACCTTTCCTAACGTTGCTGCTAACCTAAGAGGAGTTTCCCTAAAAGGAAGTCAAGATGAAGAACTACTTAAAGCAGAAAACCTTTCCTTCCGCCTAGGCTTATTGGGCTTGCTGAGATCAAAAGTAGATGTAAAATCCGTTATCCTAAGTAATGGCGAAATCAATGTAAGGATTGATAAAAGAGGAAATGCAAATTACGACATTGCGAAGCAAACAGAAGAGGGAAGTTATCGTGAGGATAATGATTCAGAGGGTACAAATATTTCTTTAGCTGCCGCTAAATTGGAAAACATCGAATTTAAATATACAGACGAAAATAGTCTCCAAGACTTTGGCATGTTAATTACAGATGCTAATTTTTCAGGAGAGTTTAATGCTAAAAAGTTTATGCTTGAAAGCGATGCTATATTACTTACTCGATTTTTAGAAATGGAAAAGCAACGTTACCTCTCTAATAAAAGTGTAAATTATGATGCTAAAATACTAGTAAATCTAGAAGAGGGCATATACCAATTAGACCGAGTAAATCTAGAGCTTGAATCGAATGCATTTAAAGTAGATGGTTCAATTGAAACCCTTAAAAATGGAAATTATTTTGATTTATTCTTTAGCTGTGAAAAAGGAAACCTAGCTTCCATCATTCGACTATTGCCTAACGATTATATGAAGCAGTTTGGAGGAATAAAGAGCAAAGGAAAGTTCATCTTTACAGGCGAATTAAAAGGAGAGTCTACCAAGACCAAAAACCCTGGAATGAATATAGAGTTAAGCCTTGAAAGAGGAAAAATTTCCAGCCCCATGATGAAAAGCGATCTGAAGGATGTATCTTTTATTGCCCACTTTGACAATGGTGCTTACCACAATAATCGTAGTTCTACCTTTGAGATTCAAGAATTTAGAGGATACTTCAATAGAGAGCTCATTGAATTGAATATGAAAGTGGATAACTTTGATGACCCTCATATCCGATTTAATGCAGACGGAGTCATGCCAATTAATGCAGTTTACGGCTTCATGGGAAATGATCGTATTACCTCTGGTTCAGGTGAAATCGAAATACGTGACTTGCGTCTAAACGGTCGATTTAAAGATATGATTAACTCTAGTCGTATTTCAAGAGTTGATGCTGGCGGGCAAATAGAGTTTGATGATGCTTCCTTGACGATCAATGAAGAGAAAATGGTTATTGATAGAGGTATACTCGCTCTGAAGGACAATACCTTAAATATTGGCGACTTTAAGTTAGAAGGAGCAGATAGTGAGATACGGTTTAATGGCTCTGCCTATAATTTTATTCCAGTGCTTTTCTCCAATGAAAAAGGGGATAAATCAGCTGAGTTGGAATTTCAAGCAGAGTTGAACGCTAAAAATTTAGATATTGATCGCTTATTAGCCGTAACCGATTTAGGGACAGTCGAAGAGGAACAAGTAGCAACAGCAATTGTTGATTCTGTAAAAATTGCTCAAATTCAAAAGCGTGAAAAAATCACCAATTTTTTAAAAGGAAAGTTCAATGCTAAAATCGAGCAATATAATTACGGTAATGTAAAGGGCGAAGCATTTATAGGTAGCCTAGAGTTTGACAATAACGAGTTAATCATCGATGGACAGACGAATGCTATGAACGGTGCATTTGACCTCGATGGAAGAATGTTTTTTGAGGACGAGCCTCATTTGAAAGTAAAGTTAAGCTGTGACCAAATTAATGTTTCTGAGTTTTTTAGGCAAACAGATAATTTTGGGCAAACAGTTCTAACCAATAAAAACCTCAAAGGAGACCTCAATGCAAAGATACTTATTGAAGCCTTCTGGGATGAAAAGGGCATTTTTTTAGATAACAAGTTAAAAGTATTGGCCGGTATAGGAATCGCAAAAGGAGAACTGAAGGATTTCAAAATGCTAGAAAACTTCTCCACTTTCGTAAATATTAGAGATTTGGAAAACGTGAAATTTACCAATATGCAAAACTTCCTAGAAGTACGTAAACGTAGATTATACATTCCAGCTATGTTTATTCAAAGTAATGCTCTTAACTTAACGATTAGCGGAGAGCACTCTTTCGACCAAGAAATCCAGTATAATATCAAAGTAAACGCTGGACAAGTCGTAGTAAACAAATTCAAACGACATGATCCAAGCTTATTACCCAAAAAAGCACGACGAAAAGGATGGTTTAACCTATACTATGCAATACTTGGCACAATAGACGAATTCAACGTCAAATCTGCTAAAAAAAGAGTGAAATCCGACTTCGAACTAAGTGAATTTCGCAAGAAAGAAATTCAAGAAGAGCTCGAAAAAGAGTTCGGCTATATCGCTTTAGTAGAAGAGCCAGCAGAGTGGAAAGAAATTCCAGAATACGACGATGATAGTTTGGAAGATGATCCAGAATATATTGATTGGAAGTAATTGCTGTGACCGTTTGACGATATAAAATTGAAAGAGGGTGAGTTGGAAATTTTTTCGCAAGCTCACCCCCTCTGCACCTACCGTAAATTCACATAATCAAAAAAACTATCCTTCTGATAAAGTAGTAGAAATATCTGTATTACTTGCTTGAATAGCCGGTAAAATTGCAGCAATAAAACCAACAGCCAATGCCCCAAATAGCAAGTAAGCTTCCTCTTTCATAAACTCCCACCCTGAGAAAGAATAACGATAAGTCTCTTCCATCTGCGCAGCAAAAATAGACATCCCTGCATGACTTAACAGAATACCAATAAGATAACCTATAAAAGCTAAGATAATCCCTTCTAGCACAATCAATAAGAATAACTTTGAAGGCGAAGCACCCATTACACGCATCAACGCCAGCTCATAACGCCTTTCCCGTAAGGAAGAAAACAATGAAATAAAAATACTAAGGCCAGAAACGAAGATAATGATGAATGCTAAATAACGTAAGGCTTCCTCTCCATCGCCAATCATACTATAAACACGGTTAATCTCGATCGCGGGAGTTGCCGCTTGCATATCCGTATTCTCATTGATTGAACGAGGCATGTTCAGCGTTTGGAAGTTTCTTGATTTAAACTTGATTAATAAAGACGTAATATCTTTATCGGGGTATTCAGAAAGTGGAATACTTAAGTCTATTGCATGCGCATGATCTTCATGATGCGTGGTATCACTATCACTTCCCTCATGATCATGGACAGCCCAAACGGTCTGATTTGCTGTTAAAACTAACTGATCAATTACCGAACCATTTCCTTCTAAAATGCCAACAACCTTAAATGCATCTATATCATCATGAACTAAGTTCTCATCATCAATCAAGCCATGAGATCCATAAAATTTTGAACCTAGTTGCAAATCAAGCTTTTCCGCCACTACTTTCCCAATAACCACTTCAAAAACATTTTCCCAAATACGACCTTGCTCAATTTGAACATTATCATATAGCTCTAAAATCTTTGGAGTTGTGCCTACAATTCGATGTCCTTTGTAATTATCTCCTAAAGAGATGGGAATAGCCATCCCAATTAATGGATGCTTAGGATTAAGGAAAGGACGAGCAGCTTTTAGCGAAATATTTCCCGTAGGTGCATCGATATGATACATGCTAGACAAAATCAATTGTAGCGGGCTCCCCTTAGCGCCGACTACCAAATCAATTCCTGCCAAATTTTTATCAAATTTCTCTTCAATTTGCTGATTCAACAAAAATAAAAGTGAAATAAGCCCCACACCAAGTGCAAACAAAACAAGACTAAGCGTAGCATTAAGTGGCTTATTAATGATGTTTTTCCAACTGATTTGAAATATATTCATGATGATCTAAGCTGTTTGCTGTGAGTGGAGTAATATTTTATTCGAAAACTTTTCCTTTAGTCGATTATCGTGCGTGACAACCAATAAGGTAGAACCAACTTTTCTCGCCTCTTCCTCTAATAAAGCAATCACTTCATCACAATTGATATCATCTAAAGCAGATGTAGGCTCATCCGCTAATATAACTGTAGGTTGATTCACTAATGCACGAGCAATAGCAACTCTTTGTTGCTCGCCTATACTTAAGGTATCTGTTTTTGCTTTTAATTTATGACCGACATTTAAGCGATCCAGCAATGTTTGGATTCGTGTTTTGTCAGGGCGAATATTAGCAAGTTGTTGAGCAAGCATTAAATTTTCTTCAACATTTAGTGCTCGAACAAAATGAGATTTTTGAAAAACAATCCCAATATTCTGTCCGCGAAAGCGATCTAATTGGGCGGCAGAAAGCTTTGTAATATCTTGATCATTAACAATAATGCTTCCTTCTTTTGGAGTTAGCATGCCTCCAAGTAGGTGAAGAAGCGTAGTTTTACCGCTACCTGATTGTCCAAGTAATAAACAGTTTTCTGCTGATTGACAAGAAAAATCAGGAAACTGAAAACGAACATTTTCATCATAAGAAAATGCCAAATCCTTAGTCTGAAGCATATTTCGATTCGCATAAAAAGGTGAAAAAATGATGAACTTTGGTAAAAGTAAGGAAGTCTTTCTTTTGTTTAAACGCCCTCCCCACTTTTTAATCGACAGAAAGTTTACTTATCTGGACTTTATAACTGTGCTTTGGTGTTTCACTAAATAACGCTTGGTATAATTTTAGAGCCTCTTGGCGATAAGTATCTCGATGGGGATGCAACATAGACAATTGATAAAAAACATCTGCCTTTTGCTCCTTATTAATGTCTCCTTCTAGAAGCTCATTCAATAGCTGATTTGATCTTTCTTCCTCACCCATTTTTGCATTTGCATAAGCATATAGAAGCCGAGCATTGAAAAGTAAATCTGGGTTCCCTAGTTGATTAGCTAATGCTAATGCCTCTGTACAGACTACTTTTAACGCCTCCATTCGGCCTAGCTCGATTAGTACAAAGCCTTTCTCTACAAGGCTGCTTCCTAATACCAATTTATTATCAATTCTTCGAGTAACCTCAATGGCGCGATCATAATAGTGCAATGACCTATCGTACTGTTCTGTGTAAAAGAATATATCCGCTAAAGTATTAACGGCTATAGCAATTCCCTTTTGGTATCCTAATTCTTCAGAAAGCATTAAGTTTTTTTGTAGATATTCAATGGCTCTATGAAAATCTCCTTTAATGCTTAGCAACTCTCCTATAAGCCCCAACGCAATGGCAGTACCTTGCTTATCGCCCAATTCTTCTACCAGCTCTAAATCCAGCTCAAAATGCTCCATCGCAGAAGGATAATTTCCTTTACGAACATAAACATTACCAATACAGCCAATGGCAATAGCTTTTTGTTGTTTATTACCAAGTTCTTCAGCAAGTTTAAGACCTTTTTGATAGCTCTCAAGTGCATTATCATAATCCCCTTTTTCAAAGTAGATAATTCCCAAATCAGTATACAATTTGGCCATGCCCTGCTTATCATTATTGCGCTCACTTACCTCTAATTGTACCAACTGACAGCTAATCCCTTCTTCATATTTCCCTTGGTTCATATATGTCAAGCCAAGGGTAGAAACTACCTTCGCACTTACAGCTGCCTCATTAATAGCATAACCGATTTGAATACTTTCTTCTAAGAAGGATTTTGCCTGCTCATATTGTCCTTGACGGAAATAGAAATCACCTAGGTTGCCATTAACTCTTGCCATACCCAATTGGTCTTCAATAGATTCAAACATTTGAACAGCTGAGTTAAGATATTGCTTGGCCTCAGAATAATCTCCCTTCAGCACCAATAAATGCCCCAGTTCATTATTAGCTCTTCCTAGTAATAAAGCATCACGCGATTCTTTGGCTAACTCTAAAGCTCGCTCATATTCTACTTGGCAAGATTCCCAGTGTCCGATCAACTCAAGTACTTTTCCTTTCTTCAAATGCGTCTGCAGTTGATGAATAATATCATCTTGATAATTGAGCTTTTCAAGCAACTTTTCGTAGTAATCGAGTGCTTGTTGATTTTGATAATTGCTCTTAAAATAATCTGCAGCCTTACGCAAATATTCGCAAGTTTTATCAAATACTTCTGCTTGTTCATAGTGGAAAGCAAGATCTACATATCTTTCTTCTAGCTTGTCGCTAAATATTTTTTCTATGGCTTCTGCAATGAGTCGGTGGAGCTGCTGGAGCCTTGTCCTAAGCTGCATACTATATACCGCTTCGCGTAAAAGCGCATGGCGAAATATATATCGAAGCTCATTCATCGCATGCCATATTTGAACTCGTTCTGCAGATTTCACTTGTTCTTTTAAAAGCGATGCTGCACTTCCATTATTTGGAGAAAAGACATGTTGTGCTTTCATGACTTCCGTCAAAACAGGTAATTCGAACTCTCGACCGATAACTGCTGCAGACTTGACGGTTTCCTTAACCAAGGTAGACAATCGGTCAATTCGGGCAGTAAGAATCGCATTAATTGAACTTGATATCTTGAAACTTTCTTCTTGAATACTCCATACCACCCCCTCTTTATGCACAAGATTTCGTTCTACGAAATATTCCAAAACTTGCTCCAAATAAAATGGATTACTATTAGTGGTACGGATAAGAAGATTAAAGAACCCCTCACTTATTTTTCCATTTAGAACAGTCTCTGCAAAGTTGCGTACTGCTTCTCTATTTAAAGCATTTAAGTCGATTTCAGTAATACTCAAACTGCTATGCTGCAATACCTCTTTGCGCAAGATTAATGGTTTGCTACCATCATCTTTGAATCGAGATGTGATCAAAAATAAAACAGGTGATCGCTTTAATTGACGGATCAACTCATGCATCAATTCGCTAGAGTTTTCATCTAGCCAGTGCGCATCTTCCAACTCAAATATAATAGGTTGGACTAACGATTCTGCAAGCACTAAGTTTATGATGGCCGCAAGCGTATTTTGATAACGCCCCTTGGCATCTAATAAACTCCAGATAGAACCTTCCAAGGTAATCCCGATCAATGCAGCTAAAACAGACTTGGTACGATTTAATTCTTTGAGTGTGTTATTGGCCTCCTTTGTATCAATTTTTTCAAGTTTACTGACCAACTTATTAAATTGGGCATGAAAACTTTCCAAGTTCATACTCATACTTCCATCAGGAGATACTTCAAAGTAGTTTCTAAGAAAATAAATAAAAGGATTGAATGGTTTCTTTAGAATTTGATCCGTTTGAGCAATGTGCCACTGTGCTAAATCTTCCCCAACCAACAACTGTCTTAGCTCGTGTGCTAAACGGCTCTTACCAACACCTGCTTCACCGAATACATAAACAATACCTGCATTTTTACCCTTAAATAGGGGCTGTGCCAAATCTAGTAACTGCTCTAACTCAGAAGAACGGCCCACCATTTTCCCATAGTAAGTTGATTGTGTATCATAGTTACGCCCCAATAACTTAAAGGTAGGAACAGCACCCTGTATGCCTTTATAGCGGATTTCTCCCTTGTTCAAAAATCGAAAATGCTGATGTTTTTGTATTTCTAAATCAACAAGAACTTCACCCCACATAGCTTGTGACATGATACGGGCAGCAAGGTTTACTCTATTGCCTACTGCAGCATATTGACAGCGATTTTTACCGCCAATAACACCAGTATAAGCCGTGCCAATTGTTGCACCAATTTTATATCTCAAGCTATTGGCCTGTTCTTGTTCTGATAGATTTTCGCGCAAAGCAAGAATAAATTCTATAGCTCTTTCCACACTGTTCTCATAGGTCACAGGAGCACCAAAAAGTCCTACCATAAGACCACCTTTATCACCAAAATCAATTTCTTTGAAATACCCTGAAAAATTATTGATTTCGTCCAAAACAATACTAGCAAATTGATTGAGTTGCTCATGATTATCGACGCCATCAAAAGAGATAAAAATGGTTAGGACTGAACGAAACTCCCCTTCTTGATTGTAATCAATTACGGCATCTGGTAAAAAGTGTTGGGCTACAGATTGAGTAATTGGTGGAAAGTCTTGGCGTTCTGCTCGAAAGAATGGAACCCAAGGAATAGTCAGTAGCTTAAAATATTTTTGATCAATGGTATCCCACTGAAAAGATTGATCAGAATACTGATCCAAGAAGTATTGATCAACAACTATATCACTGTCTTTTGCCCGAACCTGTGACTCTGCAGAGGCATACATAGCTGCACCGCGGAAGTAAAAAGATTTATTATACCCTCCAACTATTCCCCATTCTACTTCCCCAAAAGAAATACCCGATTTAATACCAATTTTGAATTCCCCTAAGAGAGTATCTCTATTGGCAAAGAGTTGATGCATTTGGATCGCAGCTTCTAGTATATCTTTGGCTTCGATCTCATTAGAAAATGGAAAAATAGCAGTGAAAGCATCGCCCGCAAAATAAGGAATGAAACCTCCTCTCTGATACACTAAACCTACTAATGGACCAAATATATCATTTAGTATAATAGACAATTGCTCAGCCCCTGTCGGTCCTTCTTGCATCAATTTATCCGTAAGTGGAGTGAAGCCGGAGAGGTCAACAAATATAGTGAAAGCATCCATCTTACCATGGAATACTTTCGCTTCAAACTGTTCTTGTATAAAATGTGGAATAAGGTATTTCACAAATAATTTCTAATCAGACTTAAGGTCTTTCACTATAGTTAAGAGCAAATGTGACAATAAGTAACACATTTATAGCCCCTTTTATTTTGAGCTCATGCTAAAAAGCAATTTTTTAGACATGGGCTTTAAAATGGGGAAAATACAAAATTAAATATTTACGACAGTACTAAATACTCGAATTCCCTACTTTCAAGTGAAATTTATAAATACTTAGCCACATAAATTGTTATAAAGCAACCTATTCAAGATCAGATGGTCATTAGAGCATAAAATACTATTTATATAAAAGTTGAAATTTTCCCCCTGCTTAAACTTACTTTATCAATTATGAATTGATTGAAGGAAAAGGAATCACAATTTTTTAAGAAAACATATGAGCCATACATACTCCTTTTCCTAAAATGTAATCTTTATAGGAAAAAAGTATTACTGGTAGAGAATGGAGAAAAATCATCATTAACAATTCATCAACAACTTTCATCCAAAGAGTGATTTATCTTTGTTCTCATCAACTCGACTAAAGTTTAACCAAAAGTAATGAAGTCAGAAACTTTTTCAACTTCATACTCAAAAGAAACACCCGAAATGAAATTAACTCTATGGATTGTCTCGCTCTGCCTATTTTGCTGTAATGTAACTGGGCAATCGGCACTGGATCCGACAAAAAAACAAACTTCAGCACTTAAAATCGAAGAGGGCATTACTATCGATGGTATATTAGATGAGGCATCTTGGCTCAATCTAGCTCCTGCCACAGAACTCACCCAGATTGAGCCACATCCTGGGAAAAAAGCTACTCAACGAACAGAAATAAAAATACTATACGATAACTCCGGACTTTACGTAGGTGCTGTACTTTATGATAGCCAACCAGACAGCATTTTACAACAGCTTTCACAAAGAGATGAATTAGGAAATACAGATTGGTTTGGTGTTTTTATCGATGCTTATCGCGATGGTATCAATGGTGTAAGCTTTATCATTACACCCGCTGAGGTACAATTTGATGCTAAGTATTCTGCCTTTGGAGAAGATGAAAGCTGGGATGCTGTTTGGGAAGCGAAAACCCAAATTACTTCTGAGGGTTGGGTGATAGAAATGAAAATCCCCTTTGCTGCTATCCGGTTTCCAGATGTAAATGAACAAACTTGGCACATCAATTTTGGTCGTATGATTGGTAGAGGACAAGAAAAAAGCTTCTGGTCTTATGTAAACCCCCAAGTAAATGGCTTCTTAAACCAAGCAGGATATTTAAAAGGTATCGAAGATATTAAATCGCCATTTCGATTACAAGCTACGCCTTTCTTGGCCGTATATGGGGAACAATACAGCGATAAAAATAGTGAACCATCAAAGAGCTACGGTCGGTCTTTTAACGGTGGTATGGATATCAAATATGGGATTAGTGATGCTTTTACATTAGATATGACTTTAATTCCAGACTTTGGAGAAACTCGTTCAGATAACCAAGTACTAAACCTCTCTCCATTCGAAGTACGGTTTGATGAAAATCGTCAATTCTTTACAGAAGGTATTGAGCTATTTAATAAAGGTGGCCTATTTTATAGTCGAAGAATTGGTGGACAGCCCCTGAACTATTATGATGTGAGTAGTCAGTTATCAGAATCTGAAGAAATTATTGATAACCCTCAGCAAGTTCAGTTGTTCAATGCAACTAAGATTTCTGGTCGTACAAACGGTGGTCTTGGTATTGGTTTTTTCAATGCAACAGCTGGAGAAACCAATGCAAGAATAAGAGATACAGAACTAGACGTAGTGCGTCAAGTTCAAACGAATCCCTTAACTAATTATAACGTATTTGTTCTTGACCAAAACTTAAAGAACAACTCCTACATCACACTAATCAATACAACTGTGATGAGAGATGGCGGCGAGTACGATGCAAATGTAACTGGTACAGTATTTGAGTTGCGAAACAAAGCAAATTCATATGAGCTAAGTGGTCGTGCTACACTTTCTCAGAAATATTTTGCTGATCATTCAGATTTGGGGCATTCTTATAATTTAAGCTTACGCAAAACAAGTGGCAATCTTAATTGGGGTACTAACTTTAATGTAGAGAGTGATAAGTACGATATTAATGATTTAGGCTTTCTCTTTAATAATAATGAGCGTTCCATTAATGGATTTATAGAGTATAATATGTACCAACCATTCTGGAAGTTCAACCGTGCGGGGATCGGAATGTGGACTGGGTATAGCCAGTTATATAAACCCGCTGTTTATACTGACTACGGTATAGAATTATGGTCTTGGGCACAATCTAAAACATTCTGGAACTTCAATATTTGGGCCTTTATCCGTCCATTTCCAACACATGATTACTTTGAGCCACGTACAGCAGGCCGCTACTTAAAAAGGCCAACAAAGAATTCAGTAGGTTTCTGGACGCGATCAGATTCTCGTAAACGATTCTTTGCGTCTTTGAATGGGAATATCCATAATCATGGTGAGCCAGGTCGAACAAGATACAATTGGTCGTTTCGCCCTACTTTCCGAGTGAACGATAAGTTGAGCTTTACGTATTCTCTTTGGAATGGCTTATATTATAATGAGATTGGTTTTGTAGACTTTTACTCTAATACAGAGACAGGTGATGACGAGCCCATTATGGGGCGTCGTGATCAGGTAATTGTTGAAAATAACTTCAATACAGCTTATAGCTTTAATGCAAATATGGCATTGACCTTCCGATTGCGACACTATTGGACGAAAGTCGAATATGATGCATTTCATTCCCTAAATGATGATGGCACACTGGGCACAACAGATTACAATCTAAATAACAATACGAGCTTTAATGCTTTCAACATCGATATGATTTATCGATGGCGTTTCGCTCCAGGAAGTGATATCTTCATCATTTGGAAAAATTCGATTTTTAATTTCGAAAATGAATTAGATCCACCGTATCTATCTGATTTTAATTATTTCAACAATATGGATGGACTTTTTGATGCTCCACAAACAAATAGTCTTTCTTTCAAGATTGTTTACTTCCTAGACTATTCGAGCATTGCAGCTAGAAGAGCAACTCTCAGAGAAAAATAACTATTTAATTCACTGTAATTTAAGTAAGTAGGTTTACCAATTTATTTTAACATTAAAAATATTGAATGAAAATTCTATTTTATACTCAGAGCCATAATTTTTGAAAATATGTTTGAGTTTTTTTTCCATAGTTGCTTTTGAATAAAAATCACGATTAAAAAGCCATTCATATTTTATTTTCCTCCATAATGTTTCAATGAGGTTCAAGTGGGGACATCTTGGTGGCAAAAAATAAATAAATAATCCTTGCTTTTGCCAAGTCGAAAACATGGCTTTTGTTTCTTTGGATTTATGCCAACTTGCGTTGTCTAAAATTAGCACAGTTGGCAGC
>JAKVCU010000034.1 GCA_022448955.1 Saprospiraceae bacterium | reverse complement strand
GAAGGGACCATTTTATTATACAAGCAATTTTGACTAGCCGCTTAAGGAAATCACATACAATGATTTTGATTTTATGCAGACTTAAATAAGAATAATCACCAGAACCTTAAATGGCTAAACTTTCTGCGAACCTTGGCTTTCAGTCGAAATAGTTTAACACCAACTGTTCTTGTTGGCAGATTTATTTTTTCTGAAATTTCTTGGTAAGTATAACCTTGAAGGTGAAAATCAAGAATCGTTTGCTCTACTGGAGATAGTATTGACATTATTTGATCAATGGCATCATGATTTTCTAGAGCTAGATGATCTTCACTTAAAAGATGAAGATTTTGATCATTGATATAATCACTGTTGTAGGTGATTTTATTACTACGACGCAACTTATCAATCATAAAGTTTTTTGTAACAGTTAGTAAATAGTTCAGCCGATGTCCTTCATCTAGGCTGTTAATTCTATCTAAAATTTTATTGAATTTTAGATAACAATCTTGTAGGTGACTTCTTGCAAAGTCTTTGTCGACAATTCCATACTGTTGGCATTTAGAAATAGTAAAAGCAAGCAAGGTTCCTTCATAATCTTTTACTAAACCTTCTAGTGTGACTTTGATTTTGCACATAGATATTGATTTAAGAATTAAAAGAATTTTTTGGTTTTTAGGAGTATTTATTTCAAATGATTTGAACTACCTTAACTTGCTAATACTTGTCCTAGCATTTAGGAGGGAAGATTGATATCAGATTCGTTTTGATAGCTTGTTTTTAGTTGCTTATTATTCTTCGTTAATTTTATCTGGCCAAGTTGATGTTCGAAATATTCGTCTAGTTCTCTACTGCTTGAAAAATCATTTTCATGACTAATTATTTTAAATCCATTCAATACTGTGATTAGATTTTCTAAATTCTCAAAGGGTATATAATCATATGTTTCAAGTAGTATTCCCAATAGATATTCTTGGGAGATTTTCCCTCCAAATACAAAGTAGTTGATCGTTTTTCTGAGTTCGTTATCATCTAAAAGAATAGGGCATAAAAGCCTAATTGGTTTTTCAATTTCATTAGAATATGCATTGCAGATAGCTGCAACTTGTTTTTGATTGAGTCCTTTGATTTCCATAATGATAAAGTTGTTTCCTTCGCACTCTGCTTACAATCTGAATACACTAAGTGGACGAAAGAGTATTCTTAAAGATTACATAATAGCCTGTAATGGAATGCAAATTTTAAAGGCTACTTTCCCTCTTATTTTAGAGGTGTTATTAGGAATACGAACTTTACCATTAAGGAATTTCATCCCTCATTTGAAATTGATTGAAAATTAAGTAGAATGCAGTGATTTTATGGAGAGAAGTGGTCAATGTCCTATTCCATTGAGGCAATGGTGAATCTGAAAGGGTTTTTCAATTTTTGTATGTATGAAACAAATAAACCTACAAGTCCTTAAGTGGTTCATGTTGGATACTCCGATGGCACATCAGAACATTCAATCTGCTGCCTTTTCTGATTAATTGAGTGTTTTGGGATATACTATTGGAGGATTATTATTCTTTTCTGGATTTTTTCTTTATGAATAGAATCGGCCATTAGCTAGAGAATTACTCGAATTTGGCGCATATGGAATAGGAGGGGGGCTGCTCTTTCAATTCATCACCAGTAAAATCGAGAAAAAAGCAGTGATGATATATAAATAGGAAATCAAAGAAACACAAAGGAAAAATCTTTGTAGCGTAGAGATGGATAAGGAGGGTTTGGTACTCCGATGGAAGTGTTAGCTGTAAACATTATTTGATACATCCGTTAAGCGAAGTTTAAAGCTTCACTTAACGGAATACTTATTAAGCAATTAAGGTTTTTGCTTTAGCAATAGCTGCATCTAGTCCGCTTACCTCTTTTCCACCTGCTGTTGCAAAAAATGGCTGGCCACCGCCGCCGCCTTTAATTTCTTTTGCTAGTTCGCGTATCATATTACCAGCATGATACTTACCATCTTCGCTCAATGCTTTGTTGACGACTACCATGAGTTGTGGTTTGCCTTTTACTTCAGCACCAAAGATGATGACTGCATTTTCAATCTCTTTTTCTAGCTGATAAGCTAAATTTTTGATCGCTGCTGTATCATTAAGGGGTAATTTCGTAGCTAATAATTGAATACCATTTACCTCTTCTACTAGACCCAGTAACTGACCTTTTAAAGCGTTAGCTTGTTGAGCCAGTAGTTGCTCCATTGCTTTCTTTAAGCCTTTGTTTTCTTCCTGTAAGCTTTCAACGCTTTTTACCACACTCTTTGGATTTTTCAAAAGTGCGCGTACGTTGTTCAGCTCATCAAGTTCTTTATTGATATAGCTCTGTGCCTTATCACCTGTAATGGCCTCAATACGACGAATACCTGCTGCAACACCGCTTTCTGCTAAAATTTTGAAGTAACCAATTTCACCAGTAGCATCTACATGGGTACCTCCACATAGCTCTTGTGAGAAATCTTTATCAAAAGTAATGACTCGAACAAATTCGCCATATTTTTCGCCAAATAGCATCATTGCACCTAATGCCTTTGCATCTTCGATCGGCATAGCACGTTCTTCTTCTAATGGAATGTTTTGACGGATACGGTCATTGACCATTTCTTCGATCTGTGCAATTTCTTCTTCTGTTACTTTTCCAAAATGGTTGAAATCAAATCGCAGGCGATCAGCATCTACATTTTGCCCTTTCTGTACGGCGTGCTCTCCAAGAATTTGATGAAGAGCAGCATGCATTAAGTGAACAGCAGTATGATTGCTTGCTGTTGCTTGCCGCTTTGATGTATTGATTTCTGCTTTTACACTTACGTCCCAGTTACCTGGAAACTTCTTCACAATATGTATGATAAGGTCATTTTCCTTCTGTGTATCAATAACAGGAATTTTTTCTTCCCCAAACCATAATAGGCCCGTATCGCCAACTTGTCCACCACTTTCAGCATAAAAAGGTGTGCGATTTAATACAACTTGGTATTGATCTTTATTTTTAACCTTTACTGTTCTATACTTGATTGCTTTTACGCCATCTACCGATACATGATCATAACCTACAAATTCTACTTCTGCTCCTTCTAGTAGCGTAGTCCAATCTCCGACCTCCTTTTGTGCATCTGCACGAGCACGTTCTTTTTGCTCATTTAGTGCTGCTTTAAAGCCTTCTTCATCAACCGTATAACCCTTCTCTTCTGCGAGAAGCATGGTCAAATCACTAGGGAAGCCATAAGTATCATATAATACAAATGCATCTTTACCACTAACTTGCTTATTTTCAATTTGAAGATTATCAAATCGTTTAAGGCCATTCTCCAAAGTATTAAGGAATGTTTTTTCTTCTGATTCGATAATTCTTGCTAGTTGTTGCTCTTGTGCTTTTAATTCTGGGAAAGCGCTACCCATTTCTTTTACCAAAACAGCAAGTAGCTCATAAAGGAAAGGTTTCGAAACATCCAAGAAAGAGTAATAATAGCGAACCGCTCTTCTAAGGATTCGACGAATCACATAACCTGCACCGTTTGAACTTGGTAATTGTCCATCTGCTATGGCAAATGCTACTGCGCGAATGTGATCGGCGATCACACGCATAGCCATGTCGCTTTTAGCGTCAGCTTCATAGCTAGAAGTATATTTTTTGCCTGTTTTTTCTTCAATAGCTTTGATCAGTGGTGTAAATACATCTGTATCGTAGGTCGCCGTTTTCTTTTGCATGACCATGCAAAGGCGTTCAAAGCCCATACCTGTATCTACGTGCTTTTCAGGCAAATTTTCTAGGCTACCATCTGCTTTACGGTTGAATTGGATAAATACATTATTCCAAATCTCGACTACAAGAGGATGATCTTTATTGACCAATTCTTCACCAGCAAGCTGTTGGCGTTCTTCATCTGACCTAAGGTCAAAATGGATTTCGGTACAAGGGCCACAGGGGCCTGTAGCACCCATTTCCCAGAAATTATCCTTTTTATTGCCGTTGATGATTCGGTTATCAGGAAGAAATTGCTTCCAAAACGCTCTACTTTCTTCGTCGGACGCTAAGTTTTCCTCTTGATCACCTTCAAATACAGTGGCATAGATTCTGCTAGCATCTAATCCTAGGCGCTCGGTTAAAAATTCCCAAGACCAGGCAATGGCTTCTTTTTTGAAGTAATCACCAATAGACCAATTACCCAACATTTCGAACATAGTGTGGTGCGTACCATCTCGGCCAACATCCTCTAAGTCGTTGTGCTTACCGGAAACTCGCATACACTTTTGAGTATCGGCAATTCGACGGGCATCAGGAACTTGATTGCCAAGGAAAAAATCTTTGAACTGATTCATTCCGGCGTTTGTAAACATCAATGTAGGATCATCCTTATTTACAATCGGAGCTGAAGGAACGATTTTGTGCTCTTTTGAAGCAAAAAAATCTAAAAATTGCTGACGAATCTCTTGTGATGTCATATCACTAATTATTTAAAAAATTACTACTGTATATCTGAATAGGGCTTTCCTTTTTTTCAATAAGCGCGAAGATAAAAAAAGAAATAGCCTTACCTTAATATATATAGGCTGATTTAACAAAAGAAGTTCCAATGAGCGCATGTTAAAGAATTCGTTAAAGAAATCTTAATTAGCATTAATATCAATGCTAATGTATCATATTTGGCGATCAAAATGTCTTTTGTTTACCATAATAGCATGGTGAAATGGACATATTTGACATCTTTTTGGTGATGTAAATATTGTTTTTCAATAAAATGTATATGGTTTTATTGAAAATAAAGGTCAAAATTTTGGAAATCTGAAAGCAGATTTTATTTTTGGAGTGCCTTTATACTTTGTCAACAATAATCTAGGATTAGAGTTATAACTTGAACACAAAGGTGCAGCAAACACTATTAAGCACTAGTCCAATAGCTACACCAAAAAAGAATCAAGGCTTTCGACAATTTGAGTAGTTCCACTTTGGAAAGAAATTATTGTTGTAAAGTTATTTTTGGCTTAGAAAAACACACATGAGAAAGGAAAAGTTTGTTTATAATACTCATACCCTTCAGTATGAGAAAATCAAAGAATCCTTAAGTACAACGATCCTTAGGGCCTTTATGGTTACTTGCGCTATCTTATTTACTGGCATTTTGTTCGCTGTTTTTATTTTTCCACACTTCCAACAAACTTCCCCTGAAGTCAAAGCGAAGCAAGCAGAGATTGATGCACTCAAAGAGGTAGTTGCTGATGCCAACCGAGATGTTGCTCGTTATGAGAAATCACTTCAAAACCTACAAGAAAGAGATGCTTATGCGCATAGAATGATTTTTGGAATGGATCCGATTGACGATAATGTTTGGAATGGGGGTGTTGGAGGTCATGAGAAATATGTAGAGTATAAAGAATATAAAAGTTCTGGAGAACAAATCATCGATTTGAAAACCAACCTTGATAGATTGAAGCGCAAGCTCGTCTTACAATCTAAATCACTAGATACGATCACAGAGCTTGCTAAGCAAAAAGAAGAAATGTTTGCTGCGATTCCTTCTATCAAACCAGTGAGAGGGGATAAGTTGGCAAGAGGTATATACAACCTTTCAGGTTTTGGACGTCGCATACATCCTATATTAAAGATCCCTAAGATGCACCATGGTATCGACTTTACGGCTCCTACAGGAACGCCAATCTATGCTTCTGGTGCAGGTAAAGTAATACGTGCAGAGTACAGTCGTACTTTCGGTAATGTAGTCGTTATTGAACATGGATATGGCTACAAAACCATTTATGCGCACATGAGCAAGATGTTGGTGAAAAAAGGAGATGAGGTAATACGCGGTCACGAAATAGGTAAGGTTGGTAATACGGGGCGCTCTACAGCGCCACACTGTCACTACGAAGTACACCACAAAAATAAGCCAGTGAATCCTATCAACTTTTGCTTAGATGGCTTAACTCCAAAAGAGTATATGATGTTGATTGATGCGGCTAATTTACCCAATCAATCTTTCGATTATAAAGATTAAGTGCCTAGACAAAATTTCATTGTACCCATTCCAGCCTGCCGGCAGGCACGGTTTTGGGCAAACTACTAAATATCATAAAGTAAATTATTACGATGATTAAGAATACTGTTAGGGACTCTCTTGTAGGGGGTCTCTTTTTAATTTTAGCTGTAAGCATGGTTAGTTTTTTGGGATGGGGTTTTTCTACAGAAGAAAAAGCCCTAGAAGCATCCATTATTGAAGAGAAAATGGCTGTCGCCAAATCTGAAGCGATTGTAATAGATACAATAGCTGCGCCCCAAGAACCCCAAACATTACACATCATTGGTGTGGGAGATATGATGCTAGGCACCAATTATCCTTCTGCTTCTTACCTTCCGGCAAATGGTGGTAAGAATTTGCTTAAAGACGTGGAACCTATTCTTCAATCAGCTGATCTAACGTTCGGTAATTTAGAAGGGACTATCCTTGATAAAGGAGGGACCGTAAAAAGATGTAACAATCCTAAGTTGTGCTATGCGTTTCGTTCGCCTGAAAGTTATGTAAAACACTTTACGAATGCGGGCTTTGATGTAGTGAGTTTAGCGAATAACCACTCTGGTGATTTTGGTCCTTCGGGGCGCAAGCGAACAAAAGAGGTCTTAGATCAAGAAGGTATTTATTATGCAGGTTTAGCAGGAACGGATGAGTCAGTTGTTTTTGAAAAAGATGGGGTCAGCTATGGTTTTTGTGCTTTTGCACCCAATAGAGGTACTGTAGACATTCGAAATATCAATCGTGCTAAGAAAATCGTAGCTAGCCTTGCTGAAAAAGCAGATATCGTTATCGTTTCATTTCATGGTGGAGCAGAAGGTGCTAAGAACCAAGGGGTCCCAAGAAAAACAGAAACCTATTATGGTGAAAATAGAGGAGATGTCCATAAATTTTCACACGCAGTGATTGATGCAGGTGCAGATATCGTATTTGGCCACGGCCCGCACGTGACTAGAGCTGCTGAATTATACAAAGATCGCTTTATTATCTATTCTTTGGGTAATTTCTGTACCTATGGTCGATTCAATTTAAGAGGAGCGGCAGGTATTGCCCCAATTATTGACTTAGAAGTTGATCTAGATGGAAAGTTTGTAGGTGGAAAGGTAACACCTATCTATCAGGCGAAAACACATGGTCCTAAGGTAGATGCTCAGAAAAGAGCAATCAAAAAGTTGATTGAACTAACGAAAAAAGATTTTCCGAAGACCAGCCTTTTGATCGAAGAAGACGGTACTTTAGGAAGAAAATAATTTTTTTGATGCTGATTAATCTGTACTTTGATGGGCATATTAATCAGCATTAAGATATTGATGGAGAAAAAGCGCTCTACTGAAAGACGATATTGCAGAAATTGTTATCATCCTATGCCTCCTGCAGGCGACTATTGTCACCATTGCAGTCAAAAGTATAATACAGGGAAAATTACTTTCAAAGAGCTCATCGGTGAGTTTCTTGAAGCTATTTTTAATGTTGACTCGCGCTTTTTTAGAACAGCTAGGGCGCTATTTATTCCAGGAAAACTTACCGAAGATTATTTTCTTGGAAAGCACAAACGTTATATTCATCCCCTCCGTATATTTTTGGTATTAGCAGTCGTTCATTTTGCCCTCTTAAGTTTCTTGATCAATAATAGTTCAGATTTATCTATCGACGAATGGAATCAGCGTGGTGAGGAAGATGCCTACTTTGGTCTTTACAGAGATTCTTTAGAATCAGTTACTACACTGATCATAAAAGAATCAAGCGATAAAGATAAAGCGCAAGCATTTGTTGATCAATTGCTGAAGAAACTACCTCAAAAGCAAAGGGATAGTATTGATTATGGCTATTTCAAATTAACGGATGATTGGTCAATTGAAACAGATCAATTTAATGTAGCAAGAAAAGATTTAGCTACTATGAAAGCCAAGGATATTATCGAACAACAAAATATTGATGGTTTCTTCAGTCGTTTATTTGCGACACAAGTCATTAAGGTGAATCAAGAAGGTGGCAATTTTACTAAGTTTATCTTAGGAAAATTAATCTGGATGGTATTTTTGATGATGCCTATACTAGGACTGATTCTTAAACTTATCTATACTCGTCGTAAGCGTTTTTATGTGGAGCATTTGATTTTTTCTTTTCATTACCATGCTTTTGCTTTTTTAGTCTTCAGTATAGCCTTTTTGATCGAGTTTTGCTTTCTGGGCTCTTGGGATGTGCTGGAAGACGGATTACATTATGCTACTGGAGTTATTATTATTTGGATTTATCTATACAAGGCTATGCGTCGAGTATATGAACAAAAGCCTTGGAAGACTTTCTTCAAGTTTATTATCCTTAATTGGGCTTATTTATTCATTTTCAGTGTAGCGATTATTTTTACTTTTATTATAAGCTTATTTTTATTCTAGAATATATTCATGAAAATTTTGATCTTTGGTGCTTCTGGCACAGGTACAACAACACTTGGCCGTTCTTTGGCAGAAAACTTAGGCTATACTTTTTTAGATGTTGATGACTATTATTGGAAACCAACGAATCCTCCTTTCCAAGAAAAGATTCCTTTGGCAGAAAGAAATCAAAGCTTAGAAGAAGATTATCATGCTTCCGCAAATGTGATTATAAGTGGTTCTTTAGTGACTTGGGGTGATTTTTGGAGTACCGCATTTGATCTTGCTATTTTTCTCTGGCTTCCGCCAAATATTAGACTTGATCGTTTGCAAAAAAGAGAGGAATATCGTTATGGCAAACAACTTTATGAAAATGAAAACCAAAAGGAAAAATCTCAGGCCTTTCTAGATTGGGCTGCCCAATATGACGATCCTACATTCAAGGGTAGAAGCATCAAACAACATGAAGATTGGATAAGAATATTAGATGGCCAAGTGTTGCAACTGAGAGGAGATTTGACGAATGAGGAGCGAATAGCTAAAGTTGTGCAACAGATCAATACATAGACTTTGGATGATGAAATTTCTTTTTTACTTAATTTACAGACTAATTAATCAGGATTTCTTTTTTTATGGCTATAAAAATAAAGAATATCAAGCTGCTACATTTCTTTCGGTATTGATTCTTTTTAATCTGATAACATTAGCCAAAGTACTAGGTTTTGATATGTTTGGACAGAATGGAGGTCTAACTATGATCATTGCATTTTTAGGCGTCATTGTAGCAATTGCTATTTTCTGTAATCCAACTCATCTTAGGAGAATAAAAGAGAGGCATCAAGATAATACTAAGATCAAGCGTTGGGGGATGTGGTGGTTATTTGGTTATATTTTTTTGACGCTTTTCTTTTTTATCCTGTCTCACGAATTGCTATGATTAATTAGAAAGAAAAATATTTTTACAAATATAAAAACGCCAACCATTTTATATTAGACCATATTATTATCCTATTTTTGACCTTTAATAAAGCCCACCATTAAAACCACCACATTTTCCAACAAACAAAGGGAAGAACGAAATGGAAGTTTACGACAAATACGAAACCGTTATTGGATTAGAGGTACACGTGCAGCTAGACACCGTAAGTAAAGCTTTTTGTGGTGATAGCACCACATTTGGTGCAGAACCGAATACGCATGTAAGTTCGATATCTTTAGGACATCCTGGTACGCTACCAAAGCTGAATGAACGTCAAATAGAATTTGCCGTAAGGCTAGGGCTAGCGTTAAACTGTGAGATTAGTCCAGTAAGTTATTTTGATCGTAAGAATTATTTCTATGCAGATTTGCCGAAAGGCTATCAAATTACGCAGGATAGATTACCGATTTGTATTGGTGGTTATTTGCCTATTTGGGTAGACGGAAAAGAAAAGAAAGTCCGTATTCATCATATTCACATGGAAGAAGATGCAGGAAAATCGATGCATGATGATGCTTCGCCTTATTCTTTTATTGATCTGAATAGGGCAGGGGTGCCTTTGCTAGAAGTGGTAACGGAGCCAGATTTGCGTTCAGCAGAAGAGGTGGATGCTTTTATGAGTGGCATGCGTCAATTGGTGCAATATTTAGAGGTGTGCGATGGTAATATGGAGCAAGGCTCTATGCGTTGTGATTGTAATGTATCGGTGCGTTTGCATGGGGCGGAAAAATATGGAGAACGCTGTGAGATTAAAAACCTCAACTCTATGCGTTATGCCAAACGTGCGATTGCATATGAAGTGAAAAGGCAGATCGATTTGCTAGAGGCAGGAGGTAGCGTTGAACAACAGACCTTGAACTTTGACCCAGGCACCGGCATAACCAGTCCACTGAGAGATAAAGAGGATGCCCATGATTATCGTTATTTCCCTGAACCAGATTTACCACCTGTAGTGGTTTCTGAGGAGTATGTGGCTGATGTTCAAGCAAACTTAGCTACGCTGCCTTGGGTAATGCTAGAGCGTTTGAAAACAGAGTTTGGCTTGAGTGATTATGACGCGGACATTTTATATGGAAATAAGGAAGTAGCACAATACTTCTTGGATTTCACGAAAGTGAACCAAAACTATAAGGCTTGTGCTAATTTGATTATTAATAAGATTAATCCTTATTGCCAAGAACATCAGCTTTCGATAGCAGCTTTTCCTGTTGCACAAAAAGTGCTTGCGCAATTTATTGAATTGATTGATAGTGGTAAGGTGGCTAGTGCGATGGCATATCAACGTATTTTGCCAGTGATGATTGAGCATCCTGAAAAAGCCCCATTAGCTATTGCAGAAGAATTGAATCTGATTCAATCTACAGATACAAATTTCTTAGAAGATTTAGTTAATGAAGTGATTGCGGCCCATCCGGATAAGGTGAAGGCTTACCAAAAAGGTAAAAAAGGATTATTAGGCTTTTTTATGGGCGAAGTGATGAAGAAGTCGAAAGGAAAAGCGGAGCCAAAGTCTACGAATCAGTTATTACGCCATAAATTGGAGGCTTAATCCATATACTCTTAAACTCAAGATTATGTTTAAAAATGATGACGATGCACTAAAGTTATACTACTCTATTAGTGAGGTAGCGGATTTATTTAAAGTCTCTAAGTCGTTGATTAGATTTTGGGAAAAGGAGTTTGAGATACTTAAACCACATAAGAATAGCAAAGGCGAAAGAAGATTTACTAAAAATAATTTAGAACAGATTCAGCTGATTTACCATTTGGTGAAGGAGAGAGGCTTTACGCTTGAGGGGGCCAAAAGGGAGATCAGGCAACAAAGAGCCCTCCTCAAGCAAAAGCAGCAGATGATTGAAAAGCTTAAAAGATTGAGAAACTTTCTGAAGGAAATACGAAATTCAATGTAAAGAACTGGGAATAATTCTAAAACATAGATTTCCTTATGTCTTAATAAAAAGTGGAGGCGACTTCTCGCCCCCCTTTGCCGTTTTCTTGGCGCACTTTTCAGAATTTGTCTAATGTACAACGGGAAATTATAGTATTCAACTACTATTATTTCTTCTCATAGTATATTTGGGAGTACTATTTTACACTTTAATACTCTTAAGTATGAAAAAATCGATCCAATCGAAGATTTTCTTTTATTAAAAGCCAAGATGGTTTTTAATTTATTCATTTACAGTTAGTTGTGTTTATATTTTTTTTCATAGAAAAAGAGGGCCTTAAAAAGAGATCTTGGTTTTTCCGTTTTTATTCGAAATTATTCCGCATTTGTATTTTCCGTTTTCGTTTTTGTGCTAAAAAACGGAATAAAAGGAAGCTTAGGCCTTGAAAAGGGTAAAAAAGGATGAGGGAATGGTATTGAAATGGAAAAGTTAAAAATTAAATGAAATCGGAATTTTTTCGAGAAAGGGAGGGAGATTAACCCTCCCTTTTTCTTTAGTTATTCTTCTAATTTTACGATACGCTTGTAGCTTTCGCAAATGACTGGAAAATCTTTAAATAGATGTGGATGTTTATCAAAGTACTTTTTGATCTTATAACGCAGATTATCTGTGTTTTCTAAGCCTAGTTCGGTAGCTACATCTTTCTTAACTTTATTCTTTCTGATGAGGGATTGTTCGATTTTTCTAAGATCGATGAGTGCATGTTCCTCTTCAATGGAAAGATTAGCTGGAATTTGATTTGCGGCCAGTGGTGGTGGCTCTGGTGGGGCAGCACTGCCCATATCATAGCTGAGTTCGTCAAACTCCTGTATTTCAACAGGTAAGCATTCAAGATCGATTTGATTTTTATCAAAAATTTTTCTTCGCAACTGCATGTAACTGATCGCATTCTTCAACTCTCGGATATTTCCTGGCCAGCGATAGTTGATTAACTTATCCATTGCGCTAGGACTGATCATCTGCTTGATATCTACTTCTGGATAATAGTGCTGCAAGATGAGTGGGATATCAGGTTTCCTTTCCCTTAAGGAAGGAATTTTGACGACCATTGCTTTCAAACGTTGATAAAGATCTGCTCTAAAGCTACCTTTTTCGACTTCTTCTTTTAGGTCACGGTGCGTGGCGGCGACGATCTGAACATCCAGTTGGATATCTTTATCTGCGCCTACCGGGCGAATCATTTTTGTTTCGAGGAAACGCAGCAATTTGATTTGGATATTGGCATCTATATCACCGATTTCATCCAGCATAAGGATACCATTATTAGCTTGGTTGAAATAACCTTCCATATCTCTGGTTGCTCCTGTAAATGCTCCTTTTTTATGGCCAAATAGTGTGCTTTCCAGCAATGTTTTTTGTATGGCAGAAAGGTTTACTGCTTGGAAGGGTTTATCCTTTCTTGCCCCATTTAGGTGCAGGAAACGTGCAGCGACTTCTTTACCAACACCTGTTTCACCAGTAATTAGTACGGTGATATCTGGCTCTTCAGAAACGAGGCGCAGGATACGTTTAATTTCTTGAACTTTAGAGGATTCTCCGACGAAGGTAAATTCCTTTTGTTTTTGGTCTCTATGTTTCTGAACTTCTTGGCGCAGGATGATATTTTCTTCCCGAAGTGTTTTGCTTTCGATGACCTCTTGGAATTTTTTGTTCCAGTAGTCAAAATCGTAATCTGATTTAGAGAGGAAATCTCTAGCTCCTTTTTTCATTGCTTTAACGACGACATCAATCTTATTTTCGGAAGTAACAACAATGATAGGGATATTGGGATAACGCTTACTGATATCAGGGATAAGTTCTAGACCGACCATTTCGTCGGTATCATCGAGCATAAGATCCAGCAAGATCAAGTCATAATCAGATCTTTCTTTCAATTTCTTTTCGAAATTGTCAATATTAATAGCTCCTTCGAAGACATAGTTTCTTCGAAAGGCATATCGTATTTGCTGATGAAATTCGGCGTCATCGTCTACGATGAGGATGTGATAATTTTTATTAGGCATACTGACGACCGATTATTTCTAATTTTTGTTTAACAATATGTAGTTTCTCTTTAACATTAAAGCCAATAAGATGACTTTCAATTTTACATTCTTGTTCAAAGAATGGTGCAATTTGTTTTAGTATGGCATCTACTTCTTTGAAAGTTTCAAAGAAAGGTAAGCCTTTGAAGAATGGCAAATAATTGTGCCATCTATTTATAAGTACGCTCCATTTATCTACGATATGATTTGCTTGAAATATATTTTCAAGTACCTCTATGTAGGGACTATGGTGAATTTTTACTTCATCTGTAGCGATAGTGACCATTCTGTAGACTTTTCCTAGTTCGTCTGTTAGGCTTTCGTCACCATGGCCCTCGTAAAATTTCTGGAGTTTATTTTCAATAATAAGGCCTCCGCTGAAAGGCATAGAGTCAAATTCGGAAACTGATTTTGCGTGTTTAATGAAATACTCCAAACTTTCTGGTAATTGAAGTAAGTCTAGATAGTTGGCATGTGTATGTTTTATGTAGCCAGCTGTGAGTAGGAGTATATTTGGGTAATGGAGCGCTACATATTTTTTCCAAACGTTTTCAATAGAAATATAAACATTATTATGGAAAAAAGGAACAAATAAGAGTAGAATATTTGTATTTGAGAGTTGGGGGTGGCCCTTTTCGCTATGAATAGATAAAGGTTTGAGGGAATAATTTTGCGCTTCAAACCAAGTGGAGATTGCTTGAGGTAATAGTTGGTTAGTGGCGATGTACGAAATTTGCTTCATTAATCGTAGGTCGATCCAGCCATCGCCTGTAACATTTCGTCAAATTGATCTCTAAGTATTTGAAAACTAAAGTCTGGTTCATAAGCCAAAAGGCCTTTACTGATGTAAGCACAAAGTTCGTTATAAACATGTGCTAGTTGTTCACCATAGGTTATTTTCAAATTTATGTGGCAATCATCAAAAAAGTAGGACCTTCGGTCTTGCTGTTCAAATTCTCGAAGTTTTGTTTCTAAATTTGATCCCTTTCGAAGTTTACCGATAAAGCTGAGAAGTCGTAGCATCAACAGCTGATTCTCATTCAATTTGATATAGTTATAGGCTGCGCCAGCTTGAATTTCTTTTAAAAATAAAAATGGGCTTAGCGAATGAAATAAATCTTCTTTAAGCTCGAAAATTTTCGCCTTAAAATTATGAGAATATTGGTTCCAAACAAAGTCAAAGTGCTTTCTTTTTAACAATTTTTCTTCTTCGTTGGCAATAGCATTGATATAAATGGCTTGATCTCTGGTATCATCCTCCAGCTTTGCGCTAAAAGAACCTCTTGTCCCTAACAATCCTTTGGATTGGTTTACGATATATATTTTATCGTTACCCTCTCCAAAAAGGAAGCAGCGTATAGTACTTTCAGCGTAAGCATCTACATTGAGTTGTTCTAAAATAGCTTTTATATTCTTTTGATTGTAGCCATGTCTTCGATGAAGAAAAACAAATACATCACCTTGCTGAGCATAGGATTGTATCGTTTGTTGCAGGAGATCTTTGGCTTCAGGCGACATTTTTAAGTCCAAACGTACTAATTTATCGCCACTGTTACCTTCAATAGCCCACTCATCTTTATATTCCTTCATTCCACCGTATTGCCATGACCAGACGACGATCATGATTCGGTTTTGGCGTGAAGCATTTTCACCTTTTAAGTTGTCGGACACAGCCGCTTTGGAGGAAGCTGTACTCATAATGTTGTTTTATATAGAGGGATTTTTTAAATATATATCCCTTATATGTGCAAATTATGTACCAAACAATACTTTCACTAAGTTGTATTTCAACTCAATGTCATCTTTTCTGCCGACAGCATCCTCAATTCCTGAGATCAGGGACTCTACAGGGCGGAACATAGTGAAAGTGGTATATTGTTTATATTTGATATTTTCGTTTAGTTTTGCCCACCATTTTGTCCGTCCTCTACCAGAGGTAATCACGAGAATAAAGTTTTCCCGTACTTCTCCTTTTTCGGATACTAATGGAAGAATTTCTTGTTCAATAAACAGACCAATATTTTCATCCTCATAATCTGGATGATCATTATATTTGGTCATTAAAAGTTTTTCGATGAATGATAAATGAATGATAAGGAATTGGCATTCAGGGCCTAGTTGTGTTTTTTGATCTTCCCATTTACCTATCCATTGGCCGTCGTCATTACGTACAGGAACATCTTCATCAAAGATAGAGAGATGGAGTTTTTGTTCGTAAAGTTTTTCCCGCACATTATTTCTAATACGGTGGTTAATACGATTATCGAAGATACAAATTCTTGTAGTCATGATTTCGAAAAACTCAATCATGCGCGCTGCTGATGTGACAGAGATCGTTTCATCGGGGCGTACATCACGTATGAAGTATGTTTTGTAAATACCATGATTCCGATACCTCAAAACATTAGGATCTTCCGATGGTCCACCGTGTGCCAATTCTAGCTCAAGTATATGAGTAAGCTTTGCTGCGGGGTCATCCGAAATTTTTTCCAGTTCTTGTGTATTGTAATAACGGAATATTTCCGCATTTCGACGATTAAATACGAGCATACTGGTGAGCGCTCCATCGATTTTGATCTTTATGGCATAGCCACCTTTAGGTAGCCATATTTTTAGCCATTGTTCATAGGCTTTTAGAATATCTATTCCGATGGGATCATCCGGCTTACTTTTGTATATTTTTTTATTGAGGATTCTGATAACCCCATTTGAGCGTATTTTCTCCCATAAGATATTGTATTGAGGAAGATGGTTTTGGAGGCTAACAAACTTGAATCGAGCAAGGTTTTCCCAAACAAAATCAGCATCAGATATACCTGTGACCTCTTTAATATTTGAAGCTTTCCAAATGTGCATGTATTTTTTGAAATACCCTTTTTCGTGGTTTTTATCGAAGTACCATGTTTTGAATTGTTCTAGGTCGCCTTTAGAGGCGTGTTTACATAGTTCGATATCATCGTGTGGGTTGGAAACAGGACTGGTAGCCGCAGTAATCCAAGGATAATACAAGCGATCTCGATCTGTATCAATGGATTGGTTTCTGGCTGGATTGGTATCCCCTCTTTGCACATTACCAAATTTATTGTTGAATAACATGGCTGCGCAAATTTTATCTTGGAAACTTCCGCCTAAGCGTGGAGCAAAAGTTTCTCCATCCATCACATCATTGATTAAAGTTTTGTACTTACGTAAAATTAAAGAGCTATTTTCATTAATCTTTAGCTCGGTGGGTGTTCCGATCCAGATACCAATTTTATAGAGCTCTCGATCAACGGTCTTAGTTGGTAAAACACCAGTTTCTTGAAGACTTATATTGAGTTCGAGCCCAGTTTTTTGTATCGATTTTAAACTATCTCCTTTGTAGTGTTTAACATTTCGGATTTCATTCTCTAACATCGTGAAGAATGCATGGCGTCCAACCACTTCACCAGGGAAGAAGCATACGCAGTCTAGCAATGCTTTTTTCACTTTGAGATAATCCTTACCGGGCGAAACGAAGCTACTCATCTTCTCTAATTCCACATGATCATCATAATATAAACGATCGCCATTTGCTAAGTCTATATAATATCCTTTGTCTTCATCCTTTTCGGGGCGTGAACGTTGTTTTTTGATGTCAATTTCTACCAACACTCCTTCCACTAAAGGTGTTTTAGGGCGTGGGCATTGCATGTGTTGTTTATCTGCTGGATTTGGTGGTTCGTAAACGGTAATTCTTAGCGATATCTTATGAATATCTTCTGATTTAGCAATGGTACCTAGGTAGAGTGGGTTATTGATGAAATCTTCCCAGAGTACATGGAACATACTTCTTGATTCACCGCCAAAGTGATTATCTCTGGCAATACCACTCCAAAAGGCGCCTTTCTGCATCAAGAAACCTAATAGTGGTTGTATTTCACGAGCAAGAGAGCCTGGATACTTGATAACGTCATTATCGGCTTGGGGTTCTTTCACAAACTGTCCATTCATCCAAGGCTGTAACAGATCGGTTAAGCGATCTAATTCAAATCCTTTCGGAATGTATTCATCAATGATTTCTTTCACTTCTTCTACCTCTTGGTAGTGAATTTCGGAAGTGCTGCGTAGATTTTCTGCCCTGCGTTTGAACCACCAATTTAAGGCTACCAAACTATGTGCACTGATATTATGCGCATAAGAATCGATCATAATAGAAATGATCGCCGTTTTTAAGTATGGGGCATAAACTTTAGAGTGAATTACCTTATCATTCAATCTAATACGAGCTTTAAAGAAAGGAAGGTGCCGCTGATAATATAGGTCAAACTTAAGTTCTTTCAGGATAGGGTTTCGGTTGATTTGTTCATAGAAAATCCCTGTAAGTGGAAGCTGAATGGCTTCAGATTTTTCAGGGTTTCGTCCAACCAAATCCCAATCTAATACGAGCCCTTCATACATCACTGAAAAAGAACGAATCAGATTGGCAATAGCTCTTCTATGGAAAAAATGAGCGTGATCAGCGGAATATACAATATGACAAATACCATCGAATTCACCAAATTGGATTAAAGGAACAGAGAGGTATTCGTCTGTAAAGACATCAAAGTACTCTTTTAGGATATGATATTCTGCCACCTGACGGGGGGTCGGTTCTTTGTCTGTTTTCTCTGGATGCAAAATAGAAGCAAAGTAATCTTCTAAGCGTCCCATACCAACTCTTGGGATATCTTCCAGTTTGTAAACGCCGAGATTAAATTCACGATACAATTGCGAACTTACCACTGCCGTATCACTCAAAAGATCGGTTACGTCTAAGTAGTTCCAATACTCATCTAGCTCTTTTTTCCAATTCTTTCTTGCACCTTCCAAGAGTGCACGTTGACGTGGAATACCTGCGTAGATAAGCGGTACATTTTCATAACGATTAATTACGGTAGGTTCTTCACGAGGCAGCGTATTGACAAAAATCGTGAAAGGTCGATCTTCGAGGGCGAGTCCCTCTACGACGAGATGAAGGCGGTCTTGTAATAATTCAAAAAATTCTTCCGCTCTTGGATACGGAATAACTTCCCTTAGTTGGTATTTCTCATTCTGAAGTACGCCTGGCTGAGCCATAACTTACGTATTAAAGTGTTTACTAAAAAAGCTTACTAAAAAGGGTAACACTACCTAGCTTGTAAGATGAGGATTCATTTTACAAATTGGATAGGTTTGCTCAATAATTAGTAAGGCCTAAGCTTTTTAGACAGGAAAGTAATTTTTAAATGTGTATTAATTTGCAAATCAATTTTTTGCCTTGGTGCTAATTTCCCGTTGCCCAAGTTGATTACTTTCTCTGCTGCTTAGACTTAAAAAATAGTAATTTAAATAGTATCTCCCGATACCAATTTACAAATGAAATTTGGGAAATGTAAGTATTTGGCGCAAAAAAATTATGAGCTAGGCTCAGCAATGGATGATCTCACCTACTTATCTGCTTTGTTTAAGTACAATTGATTATGAGCAGAGAAGGGTTTTAGCGCCAGCGAAAAGATATGTTTTGGTAAAACATTCCACTTCCAAACATTTATATTTTCTGCAGTATTAGCATCAAGAATGCTTTTGATTTGTCTTTTTGTTCTTTTGTAATAAGCAGTTTTTTTGAATCGCTTATATTGTTTTGATCGTTTTACAGGAAATAAGAATTTATTCCAGTGAACGATACTACAAGTATCTAATAAAAGCTCACTAGCCTTATTACGAACAGGTATTAGTTTTTGACATAGTGCCACAAGGATTTTGGGATATTGCATAGCTTTGAAAAGAGCCGAAGATTGTAGCATTTCTTGAAATAAGACTTCTTCTTCCTTTTGATCAAGACTGCTGTCTGATTGTTCAACCAATCTTTTTGCTATTTCATTATTATTTTTACTTGTAAGGTGCAATAAGATAGGCAAAGTGATATTGCGATTTCGAAAATCACTGAAGGCATCAGCTACGGTTTTAGACTTCGTACTTAGATTAAATGAAGAAGGAATATTATCTGCATTATCATTTACCATTTGACGAAGTATACCATAACAATGAGCGAACTGGAGCATCTGGGATGCTTTTTTACGATTTACCTTTTGGATATCTACTAATAATCGTGTGGCAATGACAAACAGCATTCCACAAGTCATATGAATACGCATGAGGTATAATTGTGCAAATTCCCATTTTTCACGTGGAAGATCTGTTCTTAATTTTTCGATGATGGATTGCAAAATTGGTTGATTTAGCGCCTCATAGATCGTGGGATTGACAATATATTTTTCGGGTAGATCTAATTGTTGGAAAGCTTCATAAGTGTTCCACTTTTTTTCCATCATTTGTCCTAGATCAACAATTTGGAAGCATTCGCGCACTTGGCTCCTCACTTTTTGGCGCCATTTTGTAGGCACTTCCTCATCAATATATTGATAGAGCAAATCTTTTAGCAAATTAGCCGCTAATAGGTTTCTATTTACATCATCGTGTGTAAGGATATTTGCCTTTTTATCTAGGATTTGGTTGTGCAAGTATTGTATACTAATCACCATTTCAAAAATGAATGGTATTTGAATACGACCAAGTTTTTGAATGTCTTTATTCTTGGAAAGAGGATAGAACGATGAAAAAACCGAAAGAGAGGAATGAATATCAAATATTTTTTGGACGAAGTAAGCTCGTAGGGGAGCTCCACCCATTCTTTTTCTTACCAAATCGAATATGGAGTCGTTGATATCACGCGAATAGGCTTTTTGCTCCAGTTTTTGGAGTTCAACGAGCATCCATTCGCTCGTACGACGCATTTCTTTTTGGCGTTCCATTTTGATTGCCTCTGGATTTGCCTTGATAGTTTTCTCTTTTTTTAAATCGGTTTTTGTAATCGCTCGGGTGCTAATCGTTTTTTGCATCATTTTGTGTCCGTTAGCAGGGATTATTCAATTGTATTCTATTAAGTATCTTGATACTTAACCGAAACTGGACTTGTGTTTCACGAGCATTGCTAATCGTTTTCTCTAGTATCCTGGGTATTGTGCTACATTTAATGCTATTATTATGGATAATGTAGTCTCTAAACTTTTGTAGAGTCTCATATTTTGTGCCTAAATTATTCATAAGGGTAGTCTTTTTGTTTATATGTTTGATAAACAATTAGTTACTATTTGTATAAGGCTTCGTTACTGGATGAGAAAAGGACGTTAGCATATTAAAAAAAGCAGTAAAACGAAAATATTACGAGTTAAGCCCGAAAAATTTCGTTTCACTGTGTTAAGTTCGGCTACAAAGTGCCACCCTTGTCAATTTTAACCGAATCGAATGGTATTCCATCCTTTCCGAGTAATGGCTGAATCTACACGCTTGTGTAGTTCAAATGCTATGTTAAAAAATCCCTTTCAAATTATAAGTAGTTAGGCTAGAACCTGTCAGCCTAAGGCTGAAATTGGTATAATAAAATTTTAGCCTGTTGCAGGCACGGTTTCGGGCAAACTACTTAGATACTATCATTTGGTGGGCCAAAAAATGGCTTTTGGGGCTAACACGTACCTTTCGGAAACTTAGTTTTGCCGAAGATAATTATGGACCTTATACCTTCAGCAAGATTGAACACATGATTGTTGATCATGCAAATCAGGGTACTTGACCCAGAGCATTTTAGTGTAGTTGTTAAGCTCTAAAAAAAAATACTTAATCTAAAAAGATATCATCGTAATTTCTACGTGATTGGTTGGGGGGAGAATAGTAGCTTGCCTGTTGGATTAGTGTCAGGATGGCATGGATTGACTTTTGAAAAATACACTTCTTCCAATTATGCCATTTACACTAAATTTTGCTGGCAAATTTTACTACTCTGTTTGGTATGTGATACATCTCGAAGCTCAGACGTGAAAATAGAAGTTATACTTCTTTTAACGATCTACCCTTATTATTGTAAATATCATACCATATTTTTTTTAAATATGATTGATAGAAAAATTACTTTGTAAATAGTTGATTTGTAATATTTTAAGAGAAAAAGGGTTTTTTGTGTTGGAAATTGATGTGTAATCAGGCGAAAAACTTACGTTTTTGTCCGAAAAACCACTGATTTAATTCGTTTTAAATGGCAGGACAGTACTATTTATAATCCAAGATATGGATTTCATGTTGGGCAAAATCAAAATCTAAGGCAATATTAGAAGCAATGATCACGATTCTGTCTCTGGTATATTTTTGGAGTAGCTGACGATACCATTGGATGCCCTGTTTGTCAAAATTGGTGGTGGGTTCGTCCAAGAGTAGTAAGCTAGTGTCAGAGCAAATGGCTAAAGCAAGCTTTAGGCGCTGCTTCATTCCAGAAGAGAAGAAGCGGATTTGTTTATGTTGAGAGGACTCAAATCCTAGGATTTTTATTAAATCATTTGCCGAAAGGCCATCTAATAGATTTTTAAATCGAAGGTGAAAATGAATAGCTTCATCTAGTGTAAGTTCTTCTATGAGCTCGATATAAGGGGCAGCATAAGCTAGGTGCGAATAAACTTCGGCAACTGGGATGGCTTTTTGAGCTTGAAAGAAGCTAATTTTACCTTTGGAAGGAGAGAGGTGACTGGAGAGCATTTTCAACAAAGTAGATTTACCTGATCCGTTAGGACCATGTACTGCATAAATTTGCCCTGCTGAAAATTCGTAAGAAAAACGTCTTACAATCCATTCGCGTTGAAAACGTTTTCCTAATCGATCCACTTTAATATTCATCGACATTTTCGACATTTCTACCATTGAGATTTTGGAAGCCACGCATGATTCCAGATTGTTGATTGCGAATAAAATCGATCACACTCTTTTTTTCTTCAGAATCTTGTAAGGAATCTTCAATGACTTTCAATGCATGGCTAGTATTATATCCTTTTACGAATAGAATACGGTAAATATCCTTAATATGGCTGATCTGTTCTTGTGTGAAATGACGACGACTCAGGCCAATGTGATTCACACCCGCATAAGAAAGGGGTTCACGCGCTGCTTTTACATAAGGGGGGACGGATTTTCGTACGAGTGAGCCCCCACCAATAAAAGCATGCTGACCAATTCTCACGAATTGTTGAACGGCCACTAGGCCTTCCAGTATTGCCCAATCTTCGATTTCGATATGTCCAGCTAGTGCCACATTATTAGCCAAAATGATATGATCACCTAAAATGCAGTCATGGGCAACATGCACATAAGCCATTAGCAGGCAGTTTTTACCAATAACGGTTTTATTAGCATAAGAAGTACCTCTATTGACGGTGACATATTCTCTGATGATCGTATTATCTCCTATTTCAGCAGTGGTGGCTTCTCCCTTAAACTTTAAATCTTGAGGGATACCAGAGATCACTGCTCCAGGGAAAATACGTACATTTTTACCGACACGCGCACCTTCGAAAAGGGTTACGTGTGGGCCCAGCCAAGTACCATCACCAACTTCTACATCTTTATCGATATAGCAAAAGGGGCCTATGGTTACGTTTTCTCCGATTTTTGCATCGGGATGAACAAATGCATTATTTCTAGAATCCATTTTAGGAACGCTTAACGATTTGAGCAATTAATTCAGCTTCAGACACAATTTTGTTGCCTACGAAGGCAGTGCCTTTCATTTGACAAATACCACGACGGATTGGAGCCAGTAGCTCAAGTCTGAATAGTATTGTATCACCTGGAACGACTTTGTGTTTGAATTTTGCATTTTCTATTTTTAGAAAATACGTATCCCAGTTGCCTGGGTCTTCTACTGTAGATAGTGCCAGAATCCCACCGGTTTGTGCCATTGCTTCGATCTGCAACACACCAGGCATGACAGGGTTTCCAGGGAAGTGACCTTGGAAGAAACTTTCGTTAAAGCTCACATTTTTCAGACCTACTACATAGTTTGGTTCTAGTTCAAGAATTTTGTCAATGAGTAAGAATGGAAAACGGTGAGGAAGCCACTCCGCAATTTTAACTGAATCAAATACCGGTTCCTGATCTGGATTATATTTTGGTTTACCTTTTAGCTTACGCTGTTCTTGGTAACGTTTTTTCAATACTTTCGTAAATGCTACATTGGCTGTATGGCCAGGTTTGGTAGCAACGATTTTGCCTTTGATTGGTTTGCCCAACAAGGCACAATCGCCAATTACGTCTAACAATTTGTGCCTTGCAGGCTCATTCTTAAATTTGAGGCGAATCGTGTTCAGCACACCTTCTTGGTCAATCGTCACACTGGGTTTTTCAAGCATCTTTGCTAGTTCATCTAGCCTATCCTGACTGACTTTCTCGTTTGCTATAACAATGGCGTTGCTCAAATCACCACCTTTGATCAAGTTCTGTTTAAATAAATATTCTACTTCATGCAAGAATACGAAGGTTCGGCAGGGTGCAATATCTTCTTCATAACGATCAAAATCACTTATGGATGCATATTGCTGTCCCAAAACAGGAGAGTTAAAATCAATCATCGTGATGATTTCGTAGTTGTCAGATGGCAAAGCCATCAATTCTGTTCCCGTTTCTTCATCTCTATAAACAATCGGTTCCTCTACTACGAAATAATCGCGTTCTTGGTCTTGTTCTTCAAAACCTGCTTCTTTCAACACTTTTACGAATTCGATCGCACTTCCATCCATAATAGGGATTTCTGGGCCATCCAATTCCATTAATATATTATCTAAATGAAGACCGGTAAGGGCAGAAAGCACATGTTCTACCGTGTTAACTTGTGCATCACCATTTTGCAGGGTAGTGCCTCTTTGAGTAGAAACTACTCTACTGACGTCCGCATTAATAACAGGTTGGTTTTCTAAGTCTATTCTCTTAAAACGAAAGCCATGATTGACGGGTGCAGGGTGAAAACTCATGCTTACCTCTTGGCCTGTATGTAGGCCTACACCTTTAACTGTGACCGCTTTTTTGATGGTCCTTTGATTCATATGTAGTAAGTAATAAATTTTTGCAAAGATATGCTTTTCCACACTTTAATCAGGTGAAGAGCAAACAAAATTTGGCTTTCTAAATAGTTAAGGATTGATAATGAGTTATTTATCTTGTATTTGCTTCTCGATTTGGTAAACTTTTTTGTACAATTCTGGCAATTTTTTAAATACACCAAATGAGCGAATAAAGGCTTTATAATCCATAATAGGCGATCCAAAAAATGCCTTATTAGGCTCTTTAATACTGGATGGAACACCACTCTGCGCTTGGATTTTTGTCCCATCCGCAATGGTGATATGCCCAGAAAATCCTACTTGGCCGCCAATCTGGCAATTGGCACCAATTTTAGTACTTCCAGCAATCCCCACCTGTGATGCAAGAACGGTGTTTTGACCTACCTCACAGTTGTGGGCTACTTGTATCAAATTATCGAGTTTGGCACCTTTACGAATAATCGTAGCGCCCATTGTTGCTCTATCTATAGTAGTATTAGCACCTATTTCGACATCATCTTCAATAATGACATGACCGATCTGAGGTACTTTCTTGTAAGAGCCATCTTCTTGTGGGCTGAAGCCAAATCCGTCTCCGCCAATTACCACATTTGGATGTAATACACAATTATCACCTATCACACATTCGTGCATAATTCGTACACCTGGATAGAGCGTTACGTTTTTACCAACCTTGGCTTTGGCACCAATATATACTTGGGCATAGATACGGCTTCCTTCCCCAATACTCGCTCCTGCTTCAATCACACTGTATGGGCCTACGCTTACGCCTTCTGAAACTTTTGCACTTTCGTGAATCGCAGCACCCGTAGCCGTTTTAGTGATGGTAGCACTCATATCTTCTCTAGCAGCAGCCTGCTGCTCGCCAAATTTTTCTAATAAGAATGCAATGGATGCATAAACATCAGCTACCCGGATGAGGGTTAGGCCTTTCGGCAAATCTTGCTTTGGCTGGAAATCTGTTTGCACTAAAAGTGCAGATGCCGTAGTGGTATAAGCATACTGCTCGTACTTTGGGTTGGCCAAAAATGAAATACTTCCTTCACCGCCTTCTTCGATTTTACTAGGACGATTGATCATCACCTCAGGATTTCCTTCTACACTTCCACTGAGGATTTGGGCTAATTGTTGAGCTGATACTTGCATAGCGCGAAGATAATAAATCTGTTCATTTAGTAGGTTAAACCTGATTTGAAGTTTTAATAATGCCAATATTCAGTAAGAACAAGCAGATTTAGAGATACAACAAAAGGACATCCACATACAAAACGCCTGTAATGACCTCACTTTAGC
>JAKVCU010000033.1 GCA_022448955.1 Saprospiraceae bacterium | reverse complement strand
TTTTCAATTTGCACGGAAGTGCAGCGGGTTAAAGCTAATAACGAATTATTGGAAAATGAAAATGAAGTTCATGAGAGCGCTCACACAAAATCTAGCCGTTGAAAATTCTATGACCACCAATTCTCATTTGATCAGATATCAAGCAGGTATCTCTTTGAAGTATGCTTTAAATGAGCATTTTAAACTACAAACTGATATGTCATTCAATCAAATGGGCGGGACATTTACTTCTTTAGTCACAGATATAAATGGTGTCAGAGAAGAAGCTGATTTGACAACCAAAGTTACTAATATCACTTTACCCATCAATGCACAATACCATATGGTTACTAAATGGTCTATTATCCACTCTTCATCTATTATTTACAGATTTTAATGTAGAGCCGCTAGAGGATATAGAATTTAGAAATCGCTCTTTACAATTTTTAGTTATTTATTACCCATTTACAATCTAAGCGAATATACCGGAAGAAAGATAACGATCACCGCGATCACAAATGATACAGACAACAATGCCTTCATCTAGTTCTTCAACTAGTTTGGAGGCAGCTGTTACTGCACCACCACTGGACATACCAGCAAAGATCGCTTCCTCCGTCGCTAAACGACGCATCATTCCTTGTGCTTCATCTTGCGAAACATCAATGACCCGATCTACACGCTCTGGTTCAAAGATTTTTGGCAAAAACTCGGGCGACCACCTTCTAATGCCTGGAATACGCGAACCATCTACTGGCTGTACGCCAACAATTTGGACATTCGGGTTTTGTTCTTTTAAGAAGCGAGACGTACCCATAATAGTACCAGTCGTCCCCATAGAGGAAACAAAATGGGTGATTTGCCCGTCGGTATCCCTCCAAATCTCAGGTCCTGTCGTTTTATAATGTGCACCCCAATTATCAGGATTACCAAATTGATTTAGCATTAAATAACCACCTTGATCTACTAAGGACTGAGCATATTCTCTAGAGTATTCGATAGTTTTAGCTGCGGGGGTTAAAATAACTTCTGCGCCATAAGCACGCATGGTTTTAACGCGTTCAGCTGTAGCACTTTCAGGCATGACAAGCGTGATATCTATACCAAACAACCTAGCGATCATAGCTAACGCAATTCCTGTATTACCACTGGTGGCTTCCACAAGGCGAATACCTTCTTTGAGCTCTCCTCTTTCGATCGCTCCACTAATCATGCCATAGGCAGCTCTATCTTTTACACTTCCGCCAGGGTTTTGCCCTTCTAATTTTCCGTAAACTTTGACACCTGGTTTTTGGATAACGGTTTGTATCTCAACAAGAGGGGTATTTCCAATAAGATCTTTTATACTTGCCATAAGGTGATGAATGTTAATGCTTGTCTCAGTTAAATTATTAGTTATTGACTTCTGCTTTTTCTTCAAAAACAGGATTATAATAAACTCTTGCAAACGGTGGGATACTCTTCGTAATCCATACGCTACCACCGATCATACTATCGTGGCCAATAATCGTATTTCCACCCAAAATTGTGGCCCCTGCATAGATGACTACTCTATCTTCGATTGTTGGATGGCGCTTGGTTTGTGCCATTTCTTTTCTCACACTCAATGCACCCAGCGTGACCCCTTGATAGATTTTCACATCTTTTCCGATGATTACCGTTTCACCAATGACCACACCTGTACCGTGGTCGATGCAAAATCCTTCACCAATAACTGCACCTGGGTGGATATCAATCCCCGTTTTATTATGTGCAGATTCTGTTAGAATTCTGGGGATTAAAGGAACTTCTAGGTCATAGAAGATGTGCGCAATGCGATAAACAGCTAGTGCATAGAATCCAGGGTAGGTTCGGATGACTTCCGTCAAATTAGTCGCAGCAGGGTCTCCTTTGAGGATAGCACTGGCATCGATGAGTAAGGTCGAATGGATTTGTGGAAGCTGTTGCATAAAAGCCTGTTCTATCTCCTCGACAGAGACATTAAATGCTACATCAAAAGCATTCAAAATATTATACAACTCTAATTTTGAATGATGGAACTCTTGTTCGAGCGATCGTTTATTTTCATATCGTTGATTGGATAGCTCTGGAAATAAAAGATTGAGCAAGCCATCAAGCCAATGGCAAACGAGCTTAGGTGCAGGAATTTTTAATGCTTCTTTATGTGCTTGATATAGTTTTTCAATAAACTGCTTTTCCATGGGATTAATTTGATAGATATCTTCTTAGAGGTACATACTATTATAAAAAATCGTTAGGACCTAAAAAGTTTTATTGTATGAATGAGTGATTCAAAAATCACTTTATTCTAAGGTACAAACAAGTGTTCAACTTATTTATAAGACTGAAATTGGTTTTTTTAACTGATTGATGGCTACAAAAGTGAAGGTTCCTTGAATGGCTTTCTCTCGAAAATCAGAATACATCTCTTCTATCCAGATTTCAACTTTAATATCTAGGCTGGTATTTCCCACTCTAGCTACTTCCCCAATGAGTTCAATTAAAGTCCCCGCAGGAATGGGGTGGCTAAAATCAATCTTACTACTAGAAACAGTAACCATTTTTTTTCTGCTGAATCTAGTTGCTGCGATAAAGGCTACTTCATCCATTAATTGCATAGCGTGCCCACCAAAGAGGGTATCGTAATGATTAGTAGTATTGGGAAAAACGGCCTTGAAGATACTAGTTCTTGCATTTTCAATTCTTTCTTCTAAAGACATATCGTTTGTGTTTGATCAAACATACAAACTCAATGTCAAAATTTAGAGTGTCTTTGAAAATTTGTTCTTTTAGCAGATCTGCTTATTTAGCAGCTAGCCAAAATTGCTTGTGAAATAAAATGATCCGTTCGAAAGTCGTGATAAATCAACGATAATAAAGTTGCTGATGATTTTTCAGTCCTACTACTTAGTGCCCAGTCTTTATAAGCGATATATAGTTGCTTGGCTGTAGGTAACTTCTCATTCTTATGACATAATATATACTTTCATCTCACTTCATTGAACCTTTTTATACTATTTGGCTATGTAAAAGAATTCTATATCGAACCTACTCGTATCTAAAGGATTTGCTACAAAAAAATTATCTCTAGTGTATTATAAAATTGGAGGTTTTTACAAATCCTCTATCGCAGTAACAATCGTTCATTATACTGTAAGCCGTTATTGTAAGTTAGTTGTAAAATATACATTCCACTCGGTAGATTTGGCGTAAGCCACTCCAGCTCTGGCTGATCAGCTTGGATAAAGTCATTAAATACAACTTGTCCTGCATTATTAAATAATTGGATACTTACGTTTTCTTCTTGGATAGGGAGGTGCAATTGAATAGGGAATCCCTTGATAATTTGATTGGGATAAATTTTAAATTCATCTTCCCCAAAAGCAATAGCAATTGTTTTGGAAAATGCAAATTCTCCATCATAGTCCATTTGCTTTACACGATAATAGTTCCAGCCATTTATAGCATTTTTGTCTTGGTAGGCGTAAAATTGTGGGTTCAAGCTATTACCTGCGGCTGCTAGCTGATATATATCTTTAAATAATCGGCCATCACTACTTCTTTGAATAACGAAAGAATCACTATTGGTTTCGGAGGCGGTAGCCCAGTTTAGTTCGATGTGGCTTGGCTCTTCTCTACCATAAAAATCCAGCCACTCTACCGGTAGGGCATTTGCAAAGGCTAAAACAGATAAGCCATTAAGTACATCTGAGCCTATGATATTTCCGGAAGGAAGAAATGGATAAACGCCCCATGCACCGTCGTAGCCAGCATAGTTACTATGTGATGTGTAGGTGTCATAATAAGCGATCCGTTGTACATCAGATGGATCAGAAAATTCAAATACTTGGATACCGTCATGATAGTAAGAAAGATAGACAGTATCTCCAATTATAATAGGGTTATGAGCAATACTGTTCGTATGTACTGGAGCTAATAGCTCTGAACGAAAAATATCAATGACATCCAAATTAGTGAAATCTGACACATCCATCATTTTTACACCTCGACCGTGTGTTTCGTCACAAAATACTAAGTAGTCACCATTATCTGTCAACCAACAACTATGGTTGTAGCCACTTTCTGCATAAGTAGTCAAGGAGGCTAGTTGTATAGGGTTGGCAGGGTTAGAAAAGTCATAGATGTAAAGTCCATTATTTCCATGGTTGCAATAAACGGTATCATTGCGTGCATAAAGATCATGTACATATCCACCTGGAAGTGTTGGACTTGCTGTAAGAGTTGGACTGTTAGGTGTTGAGCCTAAGTCATAGATTTTTAATCCACTAGAAGTTGTATTAGAACCTGCGACAAAAAGTTTACTTGTGGTATTGTCTACGAAAACGTTATGTGCTCTAGCAAAATCACTATTGCTTTGGTTAAGCACCGTTGCACCAGTCTCCAGATCACTGATATCTACAACTATGAGTCCTTCATTTCCCTCATCAGCGACACAATACAGATAAGGGCCGAAGTTTTTCATATCTCGCCAAATAGTGTTGCTACCACCCGTAATTTCATCTTTAATGATAGGGTTAGCAGGATCAGTGATATCTAGGAAGAAGACTTTCTGTACGGTTCCAATAATAGCATATTCTTTACCGTTATCAGGGTCAGCATAGCCCCATATTTCATTGTAAGCAAGACCTGATCGTAGTGGTAGGTTGTTGTCATCCCATTGACCTAATAAGCTCATATTATTGGATACTTGAGCAGATAGTATTAAGGGTATTCCTATCAACAGGAAAATAGAAGCGAGAGCATTATTCATGAATCTTAAAGTTCAGCTTAGTGAAACGTGTAAAGTAGTCAACTCCAAAACTGGCCCAATGAATACTAATTGCAGGTAAGTATCAGCTTGTGGCTGAGAACTGTGGTACCAGCAATTTTGCTTAGGTCCATAATGATAACTCATTGGGTCAAGTTATATGAGTTCATTTTTCTTAATATTTTACTAAACGGATGCTACGAACCTTCTTTTAGTAGGTTCGTTTTCATCTAGTTGGTGAAGTAAAATGAGTTAACATAATGTTTTGCGCCTACTTACATAAATTTAATGCTAAATAATCAAATTTTCAATTCATTGGTAGTCAATAAATAGTTAGTGATTATACAATAATGTGGAAAACTTTTTGTTTCATGATCAACTTGATCTCTTTGTATTTGGTTATTTTTAGATACTGTTGAAGAATGGAAAAACTTTAATTCATGCCAGAGTTCTTACACTTACATTGTCATACACAATATTCGCTTCTAGATGGTGCTGCTTCTATAAGTGCCATGATGGATAAAGCAGCTGAAGATGGCCAAAAGGGGGTAGCTTTAACTGATCACGGTAATATGTTTGGTGCATTTAAGTTTGTCGCAGAGGCCAATAAGCGAGGCTTAAAACCAATTATTGGCTGTGAATTCTATATGGTTAAGGATAGGCATCACAAAGTTTTTTCCAGAGCAAAGGGGGAGAAGGATAAGCGTTATCATCAATTACTTTTAGCCAAAAATCGTAAAGGCTATGAAAATCTTTGTAAACTCTGTTCTTTAGGTTTTATTGAAGGATTATATAGTAAGTTTCCACGAATTGATAAGGAGTTACTTCTGAAACATCATGAAGGTTTAATTGCTACAAGCTGTTGTATTGGGGCGGAAATTCCACAAGCTATTATGCATGGCCAATTAGACAAGGCAGAAGAACTGCTTCGTTGGTGGATTGACCTACTTGGGGATGATTTTTATATTGAGATTCAACGACACAAAGGATTAGAAAATATAGATGGCCTAGGGATTAGCCAGGAAGATATTAATCAACAGCTGTTGGAGTATGCTCGTAAGTACAATCTGAAAGTTATAGCTACTAATGATTCCCACTATGTAGAAGAGGATGATTGGGCCCCACACGATATTTTATTATGCATTAATACGAATAGCCTTCTAGAAGAAGATAAACGTTTTAAATTTCCCAGTTCTGATTTTTACTTTAAGACTCAGTCACAAATGGCTGAGTTATTCAGTGATGTGCCAGAGTCCATTGCGAATACGATGGAAATTTATGATAAGGTAGATTCGCTTGAATTGGCGCGCGATGTTTTATTGCCAGCTTATCCTTTACCGCAAGGTATCAATACACAGGATGAGTTGCTGCGCAAAATGACTTATGATGGTGCGAAAGAACGTTATGGGGAGATCACAGAAAAAGTAAGAGAGCGACTAGATTTTGAGCTGAGTGTAATCAAGCAATCAGGATACCCTGGGTATTTCTTGATTGTACAAGATTTTACGAATACTGCTCGTGAAATGGGGGTCTCGGTGGGCCCGGGACGTGGTTCAGCTGCTGGTTCAGCTGTGGCCTATTGTACAGGGATTACTAATGTTGATCCTATTAAATACGACTTACTTTTTGAGCGTTTCTTGAATCCCGAGCGTGTATCCATGCCTGATATCGATATTGATTTTGATGATGTTGGTCGTCAAAAGGTTATCGATTATGTGATTGATAAATACGGTCAGAATCAGGTAGCCCAGATTGTTACCTATGGTACGATGGCAGCAAAGAGTTCGCTTCGTGATGTAGGGCGTGTGATGAATATTCCGTTACCAGAAGTAGATCGAGTTGCTAAAACTTTTCCTGCGCACTTAAAGGCTAGCTTGAAAAAAGTGCTTGCGAAAGAGGATGTTGATCCAAAATTAAAAGGGGCGCTGAATTCGGAAGAATTAGAAAAAGCCTATACTTTTCGAGGTTTAGCTGAGCAAGAAGATAGTATCGGGGAGATGATTCGCACCGCGATGAAGTTGGAAGGTTCTGTTCGAAATACAGGTATCCACGCCTGTGGAGTAGTGATTACACCAGATGATATCACGAATTATGTTCCTGTTAAGCTCGATAAGAACTCGAACATGTACGTCAGCCAGTTTGACAATAGTGTAGCAGAAGATGCGGGGCTTTTGAAAATGGATTTCTTGGGACTAAAAACACTTACCATTATCAAAGATGCTGTTCGAATGGTGAAAGAGGGGCATGGTGTGGATATTGATCCAGAGACCGTAGCATTGGACGATCAAAAAACATACGAGCTTTTCCAAAGGGGCGAAACGATCGGGGTATTTCAGTATGAGAGCCCTGGGATGCAGAAATATATGAAAGAGCTGGAGCCATCCGCTTTTGAGGACCTGATTGCGATGAATGCCTTGTATCGTCCTGGTCCCTTGGAATATATTCCAAATTTCATTGCGCGTAAGCATGGTCGTGAGCCCGTAACATACGATTTACCAGATATGAAAGAATACCTAGAGGAAACTTATGGTATTAATGTTTATCAGGAGCAGATCATGTTGCTTTCGCAAAAACTAGCAGGTTTTACGAAAGGCCAAGCAGATATGCTTCGTAAGGGCATGGGTAAGAAGAAGAAGAAGCTGATTGATATGCTGCATCCGCTGTTCTTAGAAGGAGGGCAGGAACGTGGCCACCCGAAAGAGACATTGGAAAAGGTATGGAAGGACTGGGAAGCATTTGCATCTTACGCTTTCAACAAATCACATTCGACCTGTTATGCCTTTGTTGCTTTTCAAACAGCATACTTTAAAGCGCATTACCCTGCTGAGTTTATGGCATCTGTGCTTACGCACAACAAGAATGATATCTCTAAGATTACTTTCTTTTTGAAGGAATGTAAGCGTATGGGACTGGATGTATTAGGTCCAGATGTAAATGAATCAGTTTCAGATTTCTCTGTAAATGTTAGTGGTCAAGTACGATTTGGTCTTTCTGCATTAAAAGGGGTAGGAGAGGGACCTGTGGAAGAAATTTTAGCAGAAAGAAAAGATTCTGGTGCTTTTGAAAATATTTTTGATTTTGCTCGTAGAATGGCTAGCCGTTCGGTGAATAAGAAAGTAATGGAAAGCCTTGCCTTGGGTGGTGGTTTTGATTGCTTTGGCGAAATGCATCGTGCTCAGTACTTTGCACCATCTGAGAAGTACGATACTTTTTTGGAACATCTGTTAAAGTATGGTAGTGCTTATCATAGTACAAAGATTAGTGCAGCTACTTCGCTCTTTGGTGCTTCAGAAGATGTAATGATTCCCGAGCCAAAGATGCCAGTTCGTGAAGAATGGGGGCTTTTGGAAAAACTGGAGAAAGAAAAAGCGGTAACTGGTATCTTCATTAGTGGTCATCCACTGGATGACTATCGAGTAGAAATGGAGCATTTTATTTCTTGTTCATTAGATGAAGTAGACCAAAAAAAGAATAGAGCTTCATTAAATTTGGGAGGAATGATCACACAGGCCAATCATCGTATTAGTAAAAATGGAAATGGTTGGGGCTTTTTTGAAATAAGTGATTTCAGTTCGTCTCTAGAATTTCGATTGTTTGGCGAAGACTATCAGAAGTTTAAGCACCTTATGGAAATGGGTAAAGCGATCTTCTTGAAAGTAGGCTGGCAGAAGAGTTGGCGTGATGACGGATTGGAGATGAAAGTAAAAGAAGTGAGGTTGTTAGAAAGTATTGGCCAAGAAATGACGCAGTCTATTACCTTGAAGTTGTTCGTGGATAAGTTAAATAACCAAATAATTGATCAATTGGATATGCTTTGTGAAACAAAAAAAGGCAAACACCAATTAAAAATTATTTTGTTGGATCGCCAAAATAAGATGAAGCTAAAAATGAAATCTAAAGCAAAGACCGTCCAGGCTGATGGGGAATTCGTTTCTGAAGTTGAGCGGCTAGGAATAGAGTATATAATAAGATAGTTGATAATAATGATTTATGAAAAATGTGACACTAATACTTGATCTTTTGAAATCAAGTTTAAGTTCGAAAAATGAACTAGAATGGATAGAGAATAAGTACAACTATCTTAACGAATCTTTTAAGGCTAGTGCTTATTATTTGGCTTTTAGTTCTTGCACGAGATATATAAATGCAAGTGTACCCCAGATTATTCTGGAGGAGAATAACTTAAAGGCCTTATCATCTGTTTATCCTAATTTTGGTAAGATGGGTTGGATGACTGATGAATTAGTAAGGGTACTATTAATGTGCGTTGTTCCTATTGATCAAAATAAGAAAATACTTGATCAGCAATTTAGTACAGCAGATTATAGGGAGACAATTGCATTATACAAGGGGCTTTATTTACTTGAAAACGCAGCTGAATTTGAATATAGAGTAGCAGATGGTCTGCGTACAAATATGAGTGGTATTTTTGATGCTATTTGTCTTTACAATCCTTATTCGTACCAGTTTTTAAAGGAGGCTGCTTGGAATCAAATGGTTCTAAAGGCCATGTTTATGGAACGCCCAATGTATAAAATATTTAGAATAGAAGCACGTAAAAATGAACAACTTGCTCATATATTCCTTGATTATGCAAATGAGCGCTGGTCGGCTAAAAGAAAAGTAAGTCCAGAGTTGTGGAGATTTATAAGTGGATTTGTAGATGAAGTGATTTTTAAAGACATCCAGCGATTAATTTCAAGTGGTGATGAATTGGAGATTAATGCAGCTATAAGAGCGACTATAGAAAGTAATTATGATCCTGGAATAAAATGGTTAGAACAACAGCAACTATTAATAAAGGATGTGCCGAGTTGGGATGAAATAGGAATTCTTTATGAGCGAGCTATATCCAATACATCATTTTAGAGCATAAGGTATTAATTACGATATTATGAAGAAATAGTTTGATTTGGAGGATGATGCGAAAACCACGATTGTCATAATTATGCAAAAAAATATTATTCTTCGGAATGGTGTGCTCATTTTTATGATCTTTAATAGGCTTTACACTTGGAGAAAGAGATATTAGTACACTGTGATCTAAAATACTTAGCATTTTGAAGGTGTCTTTTTACTCAGATCTGCGTTGCGTACTCGCCTTTATAGCTATTGCTATTAGATTCTGCCACGCCTTAAGCTGAGCAAAATCAGTTGGTTCAAAATTACAATAAACTTAAATTACAGTTTACTAGATTTAATGGATTTAACAATTGCGACAAGGCCACTTTCAATTTTTTAAATTCACCTTATACATAAACATTATTGTTCATCCCTATGAATATCATTCATTACGAATGAGATAATGGGTTTTTTACCCAAATTAAGTTTGAGAGAATCAATAATTAAAAAGAACTCGATTCAGCATCACCAAGGCAATACTGAGTTAAAGATCAATATTATTATCAACTTACAAATAAATATGAATTATGCTTTTTATAGATCCCCATGTGCATATGGTTTCCAGAACTACAGATGATTATGAAGCTATGAGATCTGCTGGAATTGTTGCTTTAATTGAACCTGCATTCTGGATTGGCCAGCCTAGGACAGAGCTTGGTACTTTTAAAGATTATTTTAGCACTTTAGTTGGTTGGGAACGTTTTCGCTCTTCGCAATTTGGCATTCGGCATTATTGTACAATTGGTCTGAATTCCAAAGAAGCCAATAATGAGCCACTTGCCGAGCAGGTAATGGATTTATTGCCTTTGTTTGCTGCAAAGGAGGGTGTGGTGGCCATTGGAGAAATAGGTTATGACGATCAAACGGCTGCAGAAGATAAGTATTTTCGCCTGCAAATAGAGCTAGCCTTAGAGCTAGATTTACCGATACTTATTCATACCCCCCATCGAGATAAGAAAAATGGAACTTACCGAAGTATGGATGTTTTGGAAGAACATGGATGTGACCCTACCAAAATAATTATAGATCATTGTAATGAAGAGACTGCGAAAGAAGTTTTAGATCGGGGATATTGGACAGCTTTTACGATTTATCCTAAAACGAAAATGGGTAATGAACGTATGGTCGAGATTGTCAAGAAATATGGATCAGATAGGATTATTATTGATAGTTCTGCTGATTGGGGCATAAGTGATCCTCTTGCTGTCCCCAAAACAGCTTCTCTTATGTTGAAAAGAGGAATACCCAAAGAGGATGTAGAGAAAACCTGTTATTATAATGCGTTAAGTGCATATAGTTATAATGGTCAAATGAAGGAAAGTCATTGGCTAGGGACTGATGAAATCAATCGGGATCAATTATTTAGTGGCAATAGTGTTTTGAGAGGATCAAAGCCAGAAGACAAAAGTTCGGATGACCTAATTATTTGATAAGGCTACGATTCTAAAATAGCATATTATGCTAAATAAAATAAAACCTTTTTTGATCTTAATGAGACCTGCCAATATTGTGACAGCCATAGCAGATATTCTTGCTGGGGTTAGTGTGACAGGCTTAATAATAGGGGATCAGTTAATAGATATTATTGCACTTGTAATTGGAACGATTGGCCTGTATGGAGGAGGAGTGGTGTTTAATGATATTTTTGATAGAACACTAGATGGGGTTGAACGTCCGGAGAGACCTCTCCCTAGTGGGAAAGTTGAATTGTGGCAAGCACAAATACTTGGAATAGCTTTATATATGCTTGGTTCTTTTGCTGCTTTGATGGTCTCTAAAATAAGTGCAATCATTGCTTTACTAATCGTGGTGTTTTCTCTGTTATATAACAAATATGCCAAGCACCATATCCTTTTTGGTCCTTTGAATATGGGACTTTGTAGGGGGTTTAACTTATTGTTAGGTATCAGTTTAAGTGTTGTCGTATTAAAAGCATATTGGTTTTTAGCTATTATTCCTATTATTTTCATAGCGGGTATTACTTTAACAAGTCAAGGGGAAAATAGTGGAGAGAATGCTTCAAGTATTATTTTGGCACTTGTTGTTGATAGTATAATTGTTGCATTATTTTTTATTTTTCATAGATTTAATGATTACAATTTCTTTACGGCTCTGCCATTTATTTGCTTCTGGTTTATTCTTAATTTCCAAGCTAAGATAAGAGCCATAAGGACAAATGAAGCTGAAAAAGTTAAGATAGCTGTTAAGGTTGGTGTTTTATCATTGATACCACTCAATGCTGGAATAGCAAGTGGCTTTGGAGGAGGCTATTTTGGTTTACTGATTTTAGCTTTATTACCTTTTTCAATCTTTTTGTCTAAATACTTTTCGGTTACATAGATTCTGATGTGGGCTTTGCTTTGTGCTGAAATGTTCAATGCTTTGCTAAGACCCTAGACAAAATTGCATGTACAATAAAATTTTAGCCTGTTGGCAGGCACGGTTTCGGGCAAACTACTTAATTACTCGATACTAATTAGTTAATAGTATTTTGGCAAATAAAGAAGACTATTAACTAATTTTTTAGACAGATTCCTAGTATTCAAATCTTTAATTTCAAATATGAGATCTTTAATTAATGAGTCCGTAAATCTTATTCGGCAAGACTTTTCAGTTTCTTTTTCATATGGAGTTTATTTTACAAATAAATTATTCAATACCGATAATCAGTTATTTTCTGATCTTTTAAAAGAAGGTCAGAATAGAAGAGTCAATAGAGTAGTGTTTATCATTGATAGCGCAGTGGCCAAATATCATTCTAATTTGGCAGATAAAATCGTGAAATATTGTAATCACTTTCCTGAGATTATAGAGATTTGTGGTCATCCTCTTGTAATTGAAGGGGGAGAATTAGCAAAGAATGATATTGGTCTTATTAAAAGGATTATTCAATTCATCGACGACCATTCTATTGACCGTCATGCGTATGTTGTTGGAATAGGAGGTGGTGCAATACTTGACTTAGTTGGTTTTGTTGCTGCGATAGCTCATAGAGGGATACGCCACATTAGGATACCGACCACGGTTTTATCTCAAAATGATGCAGGCGTTGGAGTAAAAAATGGGATAAATTATCTTAATAAGAAAAATTACTTAGGAACTTTTGTCCCACCCTTTGCTGTCATCAACGATAGTAACTTTCTACATACCTTAGAGGATAGGGATTGGAGATCAGGTATTTCGGAGGCTTTAAAAGTAGCTTTAATTCGAGACTTTGAATTTTTTAATTGGATCGACGATAATGTAGGGAATTTGGTTAATCGGGATCTTGCAACGATGGAGACATTGATATATAGGTGTGCAAAACATCATCTACTTCATATAGGCACTAATGGCGATCCTTTCGAAAAAGGAAGTTCAAGGCCACTTGACTTTGGTCATTGGGCAGCACATAAATTAGAACAGCTGACTCATTACCAGCTAAGGCATGGAGAGGCAGTAGCTATCGGGATTGCATTGGATGTTGCCTACTCTCATTACATAGGTCTTTTGGATGAAAAAAGTATGGATCGGGTACATTCCTGTTTGTTAAAGCTTGGATTTGACATTTATCATCCGCTATTATCAAATAGCTTAGGTGATCATATTAACCCTTCTTTGTTGGATGGACTGGAGGAATTTAGGGAGCATTTGGGAGGAATACTTACTATCATGTTAATAAAGCAGTTGGGAAATGGAATAGAGGTAAATAGTATGAATCAAGTAAGCTTGGATGCTGCCATTAATAACCTTAGATCAAAAAGTATATGAGAATACAGAATGAAGCTCACCTGAGTTACTGTACAAATATCCACTCAGGAGAATCCTGGCCAGAAGTCTTTTCCAGCCTTCAATATACTTTGGCTGTAAAAAACTTATTGCAGCTTGACGAAAAATTTGGAATTGGTCTTCGTCTTTCTGCTCTTGCCTCTCAACAACTAGCAGAAAGCAGCAATTTAGAAGAGTTTAAATATTGGTTAGAAGCGAATGATTGTTATGTGTATACCATGAATGGTTTCCCATATGGAGGGTTTCACAGGACTATTGTAAAGGATCAAGTTCATTCACCTGATTGGACAACTATCGAAAGGTTAGAGTATACCCGTTTACTCTTTAGCCAATTATCATCTCTTCTGCCCGAAGGTATCGAAGGAAGTATCTCGACATCCCCTCTTTCTTACAAATATTGGCATAAGACGGATAAAGCATTGGAAGAGGTGAAAAATAAAAGTATGCAACTACTTATTCGTCTAGTATCCTTTTTGGTGAATATTGAAAAAGAATATGGTAAGTTACTTCATTTAGATATTGAGCCAGAACCTGATGGTGTCCTAGAAAATAGTCAAGAATTCATCACCTTTTATCATGAATATCTTTTACTCAAAGGAGTTCCATTATTGGTAAAGATGAATGGTATGAGTAGGGTGAAAGCAGAAAGTGCTATTCGAAATCATATTAGATTGTGCTATGATGTATGTCACTTTGCTATTGCTTATGAATCTCCTGAGGTAGTCATGAAGAGCATGGACGAAAATGGTATAGGTATAGGTAAAATTCAGATAAGTGCTGCCTTAAAAAGTCATCTAAACCCTGTAAATATTAATCAGGTAAAAGAAGGTTTACTTCCTTATAACGAATCTACTTATTTACATCAAACGGTTTTCAGAAAAGACAATGCGGAGCTTGTTAAGTTTCCAGATCTTGGGGATGCTTTGAAAATGATTCATGAAGAAGAATATAGAGAGTTAAGAACCCACTTTCATGTACCCATTTTTACAGAAACTTACGGAGAATTAAAATCAACGAATGACGAAATATTAAAGGTATTTCACCAATGGAAAAAAAGACCTCAATGCAAGCATTTTGAGGTGGAGACCTACACTTGGGAAGTACTTCCACAAAGAAATAAATTAAAATTAGCAGAATCAATAAGTAGAGAATTAGAGTGGGTATTAAAAAGCATAGCTTAGAAGTGTTTATTCATTATGACTACTGAGCCTTTTTTATCGCACTGCTCTGAATAAAGGTCAAAGGTCCTAGCTTCTGGGGAGTGTATGAATGAGCAATATAAGATTAGAAAAAACTTCTGACTTTACGATTTTCGTTAATAAAAGTATCTTTATTTCACTTCCTAAAAACTTTTGTACCTCAAAATAAGATATGAAGCGTATAGCAGTTATAAATGTTGTTGGCTTAAGTAGTCGGTTTCTAGGACCTAATATGCCCTTCCTTTCTCAGTGGATAGAAAGAAGAAAAAGGGTATCAATCATTGAGCCTGTATTACCTGCGGTGACATGCACTGCTCAATCCACTTATCTGACTGGAAAATACCCAAATGAACATGGAATTATAGCAAATGGTTGGTATTTTAGAGAAGAATGTGAAGCGAAGTTTTGGAGGCAATCCAATCGTTTGGTGCAATCTCCCAAAATATGGGAGATCGCAAAAGAACGTTACGAAGATTTTACATGCGCTAATATGTTTTGGTGGTATAATATGTATTCATCTGTAGATTATTGTGTTACACCTAGGCCCCAATACAGAGCTAATGGACTGAAGATTCCTGATTGTTATTCTTTTCCGCTCGTATTAAGACATCGACTTCAAAAGGAATTGGGAAGTTTTCCTCTATTCAGTTTTTGGGGTCCAAACACTAATATTAAAAGTAGTGAATGGATTTCAAAAGCCTCGCAATTGGTACATGATTGGTATAAGCCTAGCATGATGCTCATATACTTACCACATTTAGATTATAATTTACAGCGATTTGGACCCTCTCACCCATCCATCAAAAAGGATTTGTTAGAAATTGATAATGTTTTAAAAGACTTAATTGGATTTATGGAGGATAAAGAAGTGAATGTTACTGTTTTATCTGGTTATGGAATTACAGATGTTCAGCAGCCCATTCACTTGAATAGACTACTTAGAAAAAATGGATATTTAAATATTCGAATAGAAAACGGTTTAGAATTAATTGATTTTGGAACAAGTAGAGCTTTTGTGTTAGCAGACCATCAAATTGCCCATATCTATGTAAAGCATGATAAGGATATAGCCGCAGTAAAATCTCTCTTAGAGCAAGTAAATGGAATTGATCTACTGTTGGTAGGAGAAAACAAAAAAAAATATCACTTAAATCATTATCGTTCAGGAGAAATTGTAGCCATAGCAGATCAAAAAAGTTGGTTTACTTATTATTATTGGTTAGATGATAAGGTAGCTCCAGATTTTGCGAGAACGGTAGATATTCATAAAAAACCAGGCTATGATCCAGTGGAATTATTTATGGATCCAAAAAAGAAATTTATCTTGCCGAGAGTAGCATTGAAGTTAATCAAAAAAAAGCTTGGATTTAGATATTTGATGGATATCATACCTCTTGATGCAAAACTAGTCAAAGGATCTCATGGACAAGTTAATCTGTCAGATTTAGACAAACCAATATATATAAGTAATATTGATACACCACAAAAGATAAAAGCAGTAGAAGTTTTTGATTACATATTAGAGAGCATAGATAATGGATAGTGTCAGCTTGGATGAAAATATGACAGGTCATAATTGAATGTCAGCTTGAACAACATAAAAAACCAAATTTTTGCACTTCTCTTTTTACTATTATTATTTTATTCCAGTTCTAATTCTAGCAAGGAAGTTAGTTTCAGAGACCAAATTTTAATCACGAATGTACAAATTAGATGGCATCACCCTTGTTCAAGATGGCAATATAAATTGAAGCGTATTTTAATGATTTCGGGCTAGATAGTTTACATGATACCTGGCCTTCTTTTAAATCCATTACTAGTTTACTTGCTGGAATAGCTACTGATGAAGGATTATTTGCAGTCAATGATTCCATATATCATTTTATACCCGAATGGGCAGGGGATCCTAGAAGTAATATTTGAATCTAGGATTTATTAGAAATGAGGTTTGGTAGTTGCATCGGGAAATGGCGGGTAACATATGATGATTTTGGCAAACCATAACGCTATAATTGCTTTTACGGATAGTAATTTTGGAGATTGGAGCGGAACGCTACTACTTGATATTTTATTGAAGCATATTATTCCAATGATAGAGGAAAATAAAGTACACTAGCTTGTGCCACTGATTTAGAATCAATATTCTACATTTGCGTACGCAAAAAAATAGTGTATGTACTTGATAGATTATCCTTTTGTTTCGGACTTTTTAGTAAATACGATTAAGGAACATCATTATAAAATAGTAGCAACGAAAGCAGCTCAGGAACTTATCGCAGATGATACCTTAAACTGGATAAGTGAAGAAGAGGCCATTCAAGCAATTTATAACGATCCTCATATTTCGCTATACTCTAATTCTGAAAATGCCTTAGCATGGTTGGGGCAGCATTTGGATGAACATGCGATACTTCTTCCGATCAATGTTTTTAAAGATAAGTTTAAGTTTAGAATGCTTATCAAACACTTATTTCCAGATTTTTACTTTGAAAAGGTACGCTTAGAGGATATTCAGGAACTATCGGTTGCTCAATTCACTTTTCCTTTTGTGATCAAACCGTCCATTGGATTTTTTAGTATAGGTGTTCATATCATAGAAAATGAAGCAGATTGGGAGAAAGCAAAAGCCGAACTCAAGAAAGAAAAACTGGAAAGTATCTTCCCTGAAAACGTACTCAATACGGCACATTTTATCATAGAAGAATTCATAGAAGGGGAGGAGTATGCGATAGACTATTACCACAATGAAAAAGGAGAGGTGGTATTACTGAACGTGATGTATCATTTGTTTTCTTCGGGCAAAGATACAAGCGATAGAGTCTACTTTACTTCTAAGGAAATCATTCAAAAGCATAAGGTGGCCATAGAAAATTTTTTAACAGTCATTGGTAACGAATTGGAGCTAAAAAACTTCCCTGCTCATGCAGAAATTAGAATTGATAAAGAGGGTAAAATAACGCCAATTGAGATTAACCCGCTTCGCTTTGGAGGTTGGTGCACTACAGGCGATTTGTTTGGAGTGACTCTAGGGTTTAACTCTTCTCTGTCTTACTTTGAGAAGAGAAAGCCAGATTGGGATGTCCTCTTTAAGGGTAAAGAAGATAAGCTATTCAGTTTAGTGGTTTTGGATAATAATTCTGGTATTCCATCATCAGAGATTAAAGCTTTTGATTATTCTAGTTTGGCCAATGATTTTGAACATCCATCCTTGATTAGAAAATTAGATATTCAAAAATATCCCGTATTTGGATTTGTTTTTGCGGAAACGCAAAAGCAGAACAAAAAAGAACTAAATGATATTCTTGAATCCAATTTGAGAAAATATATAAATTAGGGTAATGAAAAATCTAAGATCCATCTAAGCTATGGAAAATGAAATTCCTAAAATAAATTTTAGCCAAGGAGAGCATCTTGATATTGAGGTCATGAATTTTCAGGAGCTCATCAACAAGCTTGATCAGACCGTGGATCATAATCCCTTTGCTGTGCATAAGATTGAATTTTATTTGATTCTTGTGGTTACTCAAAATTCATATACTCATTATGTTGATTTTAAACCGTACCAATTGACAAAGGGAAGTGCGCTGTTTGTAGCTAAAAATCAGGTGCATCATTTTTCAGAAACCTTAAGGCAAGCAGATGGATATGGAGTTGTGTTTAATAATGTTTTTATTGAAAAGAATCATTTCCTATCTAGTAAGCATAAATTTAATCGGTTATTTAATTACCATATTGAAATACCTATTATTCATCAAAAAGAAATGGGGCAAGATAGCTTTGTAGGTATTGTACAAAACTTGTACAAGGAATATTTCTTTCCTAACGCTTTCGCTAAATCAGAAATACTCAGTAGCCTGCTGCATACCTTACTGCTCAAGGCCGAAAGAGCTAAGGAAAGTCAATCTATCCAAGGAGTAAAAACCCAATGGCTTGAAATCTTTTGCTCGTTTAAAGATCTTTTAGAACAAGAATATACAAAAACTAGAAGTTCAAGGTATTATGCCTCTAAATTGTTGGTCTCTTATAAGTTTTTAAATGATGTAGTTAAGCATTTAACAGGCAAGACTGCCAAAACATTTATTGATGAATTTGTCATTTTAGAAATCAAAAGATATTTAGTTTCTACCTCTCTTTCAATAAAAGAAATAGCCTTTAAAACTGGTTTTGAAGAACCAGCTAATATGGCTAAGTTTTTTAAGAAAAACTCACAACTTACCCCTCTTAAATATAGACAGCAGTTATTAGCTTAAACTTTAAATTGGTTACACTTTTACTGTTTTTGTTGTCACTTTGATAATGACAAGCTAACAAAGATTACTGAACTTTGTAGTGTCAATTATTCAAAACGATTAAACAATAAAAACGGAAGGTTTTTGGAGTTTCCCCAAAAAACTAGACAGGTAGCTTAGTTTATAAAAACGCTTAAATTAGCTATCATGAAAAGGAGGAATTTCAATTCAGAATTTAAAACCAAAGTAGTTTTGGAGGCACTCAAAGAGGTGCACACCTTGGCAGAAATTGCTAAAAAATACAAGCTTTATCCTCAACAAATCACCAACTGGAAAAAGGAATTTTTATCTGGCGCCCCTTCTGTTTTCAACAAAGGCAAGAGCAAAGATGCCAAAACTGAAGCGGAGCAAGAAAAAGAGCAGCTCCTACGCAAAATTGGAGAATTGACTGTGGAACTTGATTTTCTAAAAAAAAGACTACCCTGATGTCTTTAGCTGAGAAACGACTGCTTTTAGAGCGCTATCATCCGGATTTGAGTTTGACCAGACAGTGTCATTTATTGGATATCAATCGCTCTTCTTTGTACTATAAGGTTCGCCCCAGTTCAAAGCTCAATCTTGAGTTGATGCGCTTGATGGATCAGC
>JAKVCU010000032.1 GCA_022448955.1 Saprospiraceae bacterium | reverse complement strand
GCTTCCACTCCTATCATAGTAGGAGGTAAATATTAGGCGATTTTGTAACTGTATTTTGTATTCATTAAAAGAGTTAGGAGAGCCTTCAAACAAAACTCTTCCTGTGTAGTCAAATACCCTGACTGTCTCTATTTCTTTTACTTCTATTTCATTGTTTTGAGCTTTAATCTGTAGCTGTTGAGTATTGGTATCGGATGCTTGTAAGCCACCAATATCGTTGTAGTATTCAAAACGAGGCGTATAACTTTGGGAATGTAAATTATCTATGGAGAGTGTAAGAGCAAGGATCATTAAAAATGGTGCATTAATCGGCACACTAAAGCAATTGTACGTCTTCATAGCATATTCATGTATACTTAATAATCATTTGAGCGCATAGAGAAATACCATAAACTAAGCGATTATTTAGAATATATTACTAATATTCGTTAGTTCAAAAAATACTGCGTCTCCTTAACATATTACTTTTACCCCTTCCTATACTCATTCCACAAAAAGGCCACAGTCATTTAGATATTCTCCTCATGACTTGTTGGTAAGTAGGGCCTTTGTTTTTTATATAAAACTTAAAGTACCGCAGAGCTTTGGATCTAGTATTTTCTGAGCACTTAGATTTATTTTTATCATCATCGAGTGGTAAAAAGTGGTAAAAGCAGTTATCATTTTTATACAAAGAATGGCGCTTTCTTCTTTTTTAAAACAAAAAATTTATTAAATTTGAAAATAAATATATTTTGTTTTTATCAAAAAAAGAATATTGTGTAACTTATTTGTTTAAGGGTGTTTAAGGCGGTGGAGATTTTTTACCTAGAAATGAAAAAAAGGTGGTAAAAAGTGGTAAAATGTGTCAAAATGTAATACATTTGAATAGAATTATTGTGAAATCTGTTTAAATGCAACTTTTAGGCGAATATGACTGCAAGATTGATGCGAAGGGACGTATGAGGATGCCGACAGGCCTTATTAGTCAATTGGGTGCAACAGAAGGTAAAGCAATAAACTTGGTGATCAATAGAGGTTTTGAACAGTGCTTGATGATTTATCCCGAAAATGTTTGGGAAAAAATTACCGGAGAGATCAACCAATTGAATCTGTATAACAAGAAGAATAGAGACTTTGTCCGCTATTTCTACAGAGGTGCTCACAAAGTGACTTTGGATAGCGCTGATCGCGTACTGGTTACGAAGCGACTTTTAGAATATGCAGGCATCGATAAAGAAATTATTCTTTCTGCTTATAATGATCGAATTGAAATGTGGGCCAAAGATCAGTATGATCAAATGCTCGATGATGAGCCAGATGATTTTTCTGATTTGGCAGAAGATGTTCTTGGTAAAATAAACATAGGTGAATAATGGAGTATCATTTACCAGTATTAGCCAAAGAGAGCATCGACGCATTAGAAATAAAAGAGGATGGAGTTTATGTGGATGCCACTTTTGGCGGCGGCGGCCACTCTAGATTGATCCTCGAACGCCTAGGCGACAATGGTCGCTTATTTGGTTTTGATCAGGATGAGGATGCACACAACAATGCCCTAGAGGATGAACGCTTTACGCTAATTCCACACAACTTTCGCCACTTAAAACGCTTCTTGCGCGTGCATGGAGTGAAAAAAGTAGATGGAATATTAGGCGATTTAGGGGTTTCATCTCACCAATTGGATGTTCCAGAGCGTGGTTTTTCTTTTCGCTTTCAAAGCGATTTGGATATGCGTATGAACCAATTGGATGAACTAACGGCATCAAAAGTATTAAATACTTACACTGCGGGAGATTTGCAAAATCTATTTAGTCGTTTTGGTGAAGTGCGTAACGCAAAGACCTTAGCCCATAAGATCACAACAGAACGAAATTTGCAGACCATCCAGACGGTTAACGATTTTTTACAAATCATTGCGCCTATCATAAGAGGACAACGCAATAAGTATCTAGCACAAGTTTTCCAAGCATTAAGGATGGAAGTGAATGACGAGGTGGGAGCATTGGTTGATTTGCTTTCGCAATGTATCGAAATGCTGAAAACAGATGGCCTAATGGTCATGATATCCTATCATTCGATTGAAGACCGATTGGTGAAAGATTTTCTAAGATTTGGTAATGCAGAAGGGAAGGCCATCAAAGATTTTTATGGCAATATTTATAGACCTTTTAAAATTTTAACCAAGAAAGCTTTTTTACCAAGCGAAGAAGAAATTAAAGTAAATCCAAGAGCAAGAAGTGCTAAAATGAGAGTCGGAAGACGAACAGATGAAGAAGCATTTCAAGAAGAAGAATAGACTTTATTCTAAAATAGTTTTTTGCCATACAAATTATTTAGAATAAAGTCTAATAACAAACAAATTTTATAAAACGTGGCTAAGGGAGAACAAAATAGATTTTCGGACTTAAACTTTTTAACATCAGAGACGGTGTTGAAAAATTTGCCGTTTATCGCCTTTTTAGGCCTTTTAGCTATGATTTATATCGCAAATGCCCGATTAGCAGAACGCAACGTACGTCACATCCAAGTATTACAAAAAGAGTTGAAAGAAATGAGATGGATGTACATGTCCCTGCAATCAGAAAATATGTACAATAGCATGCGCTCAGAAGTTACCGAGCGTGTGGACGAAATGGGCCTCAAAGTCAATAGAAGAAAGCCCAAGATAATTGAAGTGAAATAAGTGCCTAGACAAAATTACTTGTGCAATAAAATCCTGTCAGCCTTTGGCTGGAATTATATTGTACTAATTCCTGCCTGCCGGCAGGCACAGTTTCAGGCTTACTATTTAACTGTTTTACAAATTAAAAAGGTATGAAACAGGTATTGTTTTATACCAAAAAACGGTACAACTAAGCGGCTAGTCAAAATTGCTTGTATAATAAATTCGTCAGCTCAAAAATAGTAAGTAACTAACAATAGGGAAGTTACGCACGATTTTTGAGCTGACTAAAAGAATTTATTATACCAATTTTCTAGCCTAACTACTTAAGTTGTACTAGGAATTTAGCCAAGAAGAAACTTTAGAACAATGGACATTAAAAACGAAGTATTGTACCGTGTGTACGGTTTGCTCTTCGGGATATTTGTACCAATATCCATTGTCCTGCTGTACAAAACCATCTACATTAGCGCTTGGGAAGGGCAGCGCTGGCGGGATGAAGGGGCAAGCGCCTACATCAAACCTCACAAAGTAGAAGCCGAGCGCGGTAACATCATGGCCGACGATGGCAGTCTTCTGGCTACTTCAATTCCTTACTACAATTTATATTTTGATGCTGTGGCAGCAAGTGACTATGATTTTAATGAAAATCTAGATACCCTTGCTCAATGCCTTGCTACGCACGTATTAACCGATAAAACAGTCGGTGGAATTCGTCAAGATTTGATGAATTGGAGAGATAGTACTAAGCGATATGTTAAGTTGAAAATGCGTGCTTCTTATGCTGAAAAAGAATTTATCCAATCTTTCCCTCTGTTCAGAAAAGGACAGTTTAGATCGGGATTGATTGTACAAAGAAATAGTGAACGGAAACGTCCGTTCGGGATAGCTGCAAGAAGAACCATCGGATATGTCAGAGATGGTGCTGTACCCGTAGGTTTGGAGGGTTACTTCAACGAAACCCTAGGGGGTACCACTGGAACTCAAATGATGTTGGCACTAGATAAGGCCAATGATATCTGGATTCCGTTGGATGATTTGACGAAAGTCGAACCAAAAAGTGGTGATGATATTGTAACGACCTTAGATATCAACTTGCAGGATATCGTTGAAAATGAATTGTACAAAGCCGTGAATTACCACGATGCTGAGTGGGGTACAGCTGTACTAATGGAAGTGAAAACCGGAAAGGTCAGAGCTTTAGCTAATCTAGGTCGTATAGAATACAACGAAGAAACCAAATGGTATGAAGACTATAACTATGCGGTAGGCAGAGGTATAGAACCGGGTTCTACTTTCAAACTGGCTACCATAATGGCATTGTTAGAAGATGGTTATATCGATTTGAACGATAGTATCGATATCGAAAGGGGGCAGACTACTTTTTATGAAGAAAAAATGGAGGATTCTTCTCCTTTTAGTTTTAAAATTGATTCTACCTCCATAAAAAGAGCATTTGAAATTTCTTCGAATGTCGGTATGGCCAAACTAGTTACGCAATACTATGCCGAAAAAAATGCTGCTAATGATAATATCGGGGCAGCCAAGTTTATAAAGCGATTAAAAGAGTTTAATCTGCATATCCCGACGGGAGTTGAAATTGGGGGAGAAGCAAATCCTTATATCAAGGAGGCTTATAGTGAAGAAGACCAATGGAGTGGTACTACCCTTCCTTGGATGTCAATTGGATATGAGCTGAAATTAAGTCCTCTACAATTGCTGACGTTCTTTAATGCTGTAGCCAATGATGGCGTAATGGTTAAGCCTCATTTAGTGACAGAGGTTCAAAGGTATGGTGAGACAGTAGATCTATTCAGGCCAACTATCCTCAATAAAAGGATTGCTTCAACTGGTACCATTGAAAAGGCCCAGGAATTGCTAGAAGCAGTGGTAACCAATGGTACTGCTTATAAGTTGAAATCGAAGCGGTTCAATTTTGCTGGTAAAACAGGTACTGCTCAGGTAAATTACCGTAGATCATCTAGAGGAACTAGAGTAGGAGGTTATCAAGCCTCTTTTGCTGGATATTTCCCCGCTGAAGATCCTGTCTATTCCTGTATTGTGGTCATTAATAAGCCAAAGCAAAATGGGATTTATGGCAGTGAAGTAGCAGGCCCTGTATTCAAGAGAATTGCAGAGAAGTGTTATACTTCAAAACTAGAAATGCATCGTCCGATCAATGATAGGCCATTGAAAATATTAGCATCTAATGAATTGCCCATCAAGAGTATCGGAGAGAAAACAGATATGAAATATATCCTAGATTATCTGGATGTTGAATACTTTGGCAATCCAGGAACAGACTTGACCGTCTTGGACTTGGAAGGAGATAGCCTGATGATGAACCAACGATCTATTCCAGCTGATCGAATGCCAAGTGTGGTAGGTTTGGGATTAAGAGATGCACTATTTGTCTTGGAAAATAAAGGATTGAAAGTAGAAGTGGATGGTTATGGTAAGGTAGCTCGACAATCCCTACGGGCAGGAACCGTCATCCAAGGGCAAACAGTCAAATTGACAATGCAATAAACGGATACATTATTGGCATGTAGTAAAAACTTCATGTCTCATAGCCTAATTGGGCTACTGGTTTAATTATAAAGTGGATGAATCTTCATGTATTAATCAGCACGCTGCACGAAAAAAATGTCATCGGTGATGACCAACGGGAAGTGCAGCGAGTTGATTTTGACTCCAGAAAAGTAGAACAAGAAAGCTTGTTCGTAGCAGTGAAAGGTGTACAAGTTGATGGTCACCAATTTATTGACAAAGCCATCGAAAAAGGGGCGACTACCATCGTAGTAGAAGAGCTTCCAGAAAAGCTGGAAGAACATTTGACATACATACAAGTGCCAGACAGTGCAGCAGCATTAGGTTTATTGGCGGCAGAGTTTTTTGAGCATCCATCTAAGCAATTACAGCTGGTTGGGGTAACTGGAACCAATGGAAAAACAACAACCGTAACTTTGTTACATGATTTGTTTTCGGATCTAGGTTATCACTGCGGATTGATTTCTACCATCGAAAATAAGATTGGTAAAGAATTGATTCCTGCTACACATACTACTCCTGATGCCGTATCTATTAATGCTTTACTAGCAGAGATGGTGGAGGCAGGTTGTGAATATGCATTTATGGAAGTGAGCTCTCATGCGGTTGATCAAAAACGAATCAGCGGCTTGCAGTTTAAAGGTGCACTCTTTACCAATATTTCGCATGATCACCTGGATTATCATCAAACTTTTAAGGCTTATATCATGGCCAAAAAGGGATTTTTTGACCAGCTGGGGAAAAATGCCTTTTCCTTAGTAAATGTAGATGATCGAAGAGGTGCGGTCATGGTGCAGAATACGGCTTCTAAGATCTATCGTTATGCATTGCAAAATATAGCAGATTTTAAAGCCAAAGTTCTGGAAAATAGTCTTTTAGGACTGCGAATGGAACTAGATGGGCACGATTTCTTCGGTAGATTAATTGGGCATTTTAATGCCTACAATTTATTAGCAGTATATGCAACGGCAGTATTGCTAGAAGAAGATAAAACAGAGGTGTTAAGAGCACTCAGTGGCTTAAAACCTGCAGAAGGTCGATTTGATGCAACCTTCTTTGAAAAAAGTAAGATCACAGGGATTGTCGATTATGCACATACCCCTGATGCACTGGAAAAAGTACTAACAACGATCAAAGACACGAATAGTGGAAATGGTCAGATTGTTACGGTAGTCGGATGCGGAGGGGATCGCGATAAAGAGAAGCGACCTAAAATGGCACATATCGCTTGTAAATTAAGTAATCAAGTGATTTTGACCTCTGATAATCCAAGAACAGAAGATCCAGAGCAGATTTTGAAAGAGATGGAAGCAGGGGTTGGACCAGAGTATAAAAAGAAGGTTTTAGTCATTAGCGATAGAAGGCAAGCGATCAAAACTGCAGTGCGTTTGGCCAATGCCAAAGACATCATTTTGATAGCAGGGAAAGGCCATGAAAAATACCAAGAAATTAATGGGGTAAAATATCCCTTTGATGATAAAGAAATTCTGAAAGAAGAATTTTCTGATTGAGTTACTAGAGACAGAAATAAAATGAATGAATTCATTTTTTGACTTGCTTTTATGTGAAGCAGAAGAATGCCTGAATGATGCGAGTATAGAATCAAGTCTTTTGAAAAAAAATGTAGGAATTTATTTCCGTCAAGCTGCAAAATAGCGACTTTTGATCCCGAATTCTATTTCTGATCTTATGATGAGAAAAGACATTCAAGAAAAACTTTTTTAAACCGAGAACTAACTTAACAAACATGTTAATTTACCTTTTTGAGTGGTTGGAAGGATTATTGGGAGATGATCCTGCTAGATTGATGCAATATATCTCCTTTCGGGCGGGAGTTGCTGTAATTCTTTCTTTGATTATTTCGATGCTATTTGGAGGACGAATCATTCGTTTCTTACAAAAACAACAGTTAGGCGAAACCGTAAGAGATTTAGGCTTAGATGGCCAAAAGAAAAAACAAGGAACCCCAACTATGGGTGGTATCATTATTATTATGGCTATCATTATTCCTTGTCTTTTAATGGCAGACTTAAGTAACGTTTACATTATCCTCATGTTGATTACAACGATTTGGATGGCGGCCATCGGCTTTTTGGACGATTACTACAAAGTCTCTAGAAACAATAAAGAAGGCCTTTCGGGTAAATTCAAAATCTTAGGTCAAGTAGGACTTGGATTGTTGGTCGCTTTAGTCATGCTCATGAGTGAAGATATTGTTGTAAGAATGGATGTAGCAAAAGCTGAAGAGGCAGGCTTTTTAGAAAAACAAAGAGTCAGTGAAGTTGAAGTGGTAAAAATTGGTGAGCGTGAAGTTCAAAAAGCCAATTACAAAACAGCATTAACAAATGTGCCTTTTATCAAAGAAGGGAACAACTTGGATTATGCTCGTTTACTACCACTGAACAAAGACTTAGCGCAGCGATATGCTTGGATTCTTTTTGTTCCTTTTGTGATTTTTATCGTCACAGCCGTTTCTAATGCCGCTAATCTAACGGATGGTTTGGATGGTTTGGCGACTGGGGTCTCCGGAATTATAGGTGCGGTACTAGCGGTATTTGCCTATGTGTCAGGGAATGCCATTGCAGCCGATTATCTGAATATCCTTTATTTGCCAGGAACAGGAGAGCTGGTAATTTTTGCAGCTTGTTTCCTTGGGGCTTGTTTGGGCTTCTTGTGGTACAATTCTTTTCCTGCGTCGGTCTTTATGGGAGATACAGGTAGTTTGACACTAGGGGGGATTATTGCAGCCATGGCGATTTTGTTAAGAAAAGAGCTTTTAATTCCAATCATGTGTGGAATTTTTGTGGCGGAAAATCTTTCGGTAATCATTCAGGTGACTTATTTCAAGTATACAAAGCGAAAATATGGAGAAGGAAGGCGCGTATTCTTGATGTCTCCTCTGCACCATCATTATCAAAAGAAAGGGATGCCAGAAGTAAAAATTGTAAATCGCTTTTGGATTGTAGGAATTCTATTAGCCGTGTTTACGATTATCACTCTAAAATTGAGATAAATGCAGCAGAAAATAGTCGTTTTGGGAGCCGGAGAAAGTGGGGTAGGAGCGGCATTTTTGGCTCAACAAAAAGGTTTTGAAGTTTTTGTTTCTGATCGAGGAAAAATTAAAGATAGCTTCAAAAAAGAATTAGAAGAAAAGGGTATTCCATACGAGGAAGGCCAGCATACGATTGAAAAGATTTTTTCAGCTACTGAAATCATTAAGAGCCCAGGTATTCCTGATACAGTTCCAATGATTGTCGAATTGCAAGAGAAAGGCATTCCCATTATTTCAGAGATCGAATTTGCAAGTAGATATACTGATGCTTTTTTGATTGGAATTACGGGAAGTAATGGCAAAACGACTACAGCACTGCTCACTTATCATTTGCTTCAAGCAGCAAATTTTGATGTGGTATTAGCAGGAAATGTAGGCTATAGCTTTGCAAGAAAAGTAGCAGAAAAAGAAGTGAAATACTATGTATTAGAACTAAGTAGTTTCCAATTAGATGGAATCGATCAATTTCGTCCGCATATTTCATTACTCTTGAACATCACCCCCGATCATTTAGATCGGTATGATTATAAAATGGAAAACTATATCCGATCAAAGTTTCGGATTACTAGAAATCAAACTACCACTGATACTTTCTACTTCAAAAAAGAAGATGAAAATATTGGCGGATACATGGCAGAACATACAATTCTACCACAAAAAATGGCGATTTCTAGCACACAAATTGACAAGGAGAAAATTAACTCAGCTAACGCTAGTTTTGATTTAAGTACCACCCGATTTCGAGGTCAGCATAATGCGATGAATGCCCTTTTTGCGGTAAGCGTAGCAAAACAGCTCCAGCTAAGTGACGAACAAATTCAAGCGGGTTTGGACACTTTCGTAAATGTGGCTCATCGAATGGAAGTGGTTGCTGAAATTGATGGGGTAGAATACATCAATGACAGCAAAGCAACCAATGTGGATGCAACTTTTTATGCTCTAGAAGCAATGAAAAGACCAATCGTTTGGATCGTCGGAGGGCAAGATAAAGGGAATGATTACCAGCCTTTGGAAAACTTGGTCGCTGATAAAGTGGAAAGTATCGTTTTCCTTGGTGTAGACAATAGCAAATTGATAAAATTATACGGAGGACAAAAAAAATGGGTAGAAGCAAAAAGTGCAAAAGAAGCAGTTCAAAAGGCCAAAATGTTGGCCGAGAAAGGAGAAGTGGTTTTATTGTCTCCAGCTTGTGCCAGTTTTGATTTGTTCAAAAATTATGAAAATAGAGGAGACCTCTTTAGAGAAGCGGTTCTTCAATTAAAAGATAAATAAGCAATAAAGATGTCAACCATTGCAGCACGCATATATGCAGAATTACAGGGGGATAAGGCCATCTGGGCCGTTTTAGCCCTGCTAACTGTATTCTCTGTATTGGCGGTGTACAGTTCAACTGGTACCCTAGCTTATCGCGTGAAAGGTGGTGATACAGAAGCTTATTTGTTTAAGCATGGAATGATTTTAGTAGGAGGTTTGTTATTAGCCTATTTGAGCCATTTATTACATTATAAGAAGTATGCTAATGCTGCTCCTTACTTACTCGCTTTGTCTATTCCATTGTTGATGTATACAATTGGCTTTGGACCAGAAATTAATGAAGCAAAGAGATGGATTCAAATTCCTTTTGTGGGGATTACATTCCAATCTTCTGCCTTTGCATCAATTGCATTGGTGATCTATGTAGCACGTGCAATTTCTTCAAAGCAAGATTATATTAAGGACTTTCAGAGTGCCTTTATACCCATTATCGTACCTATTTTGATTGTATGCGGATTGATCGCACCAGCCGATTTATCGACGGCGGCCGTGCTATTCTTTACTTGCATCTTCATGATGTTTATCGGTAGGGTGGCCTTACAATATATCTTTTTGCTGTTGTTTTTGGGAATTGCCCTTTTTTCCATGCTTATAGCATTAGGGGAGTTCTTCCCGGAGACTATCCGTGTGAAAACATGGATTTCTAGAGTGATAGAGTTTACTTCAGATCCTGATGGTGTTTATCAGGTTCGTCAAGCAAAAATAGCTATCGCCAATGGGGAGTTTTTTGGATTAGGTCCTGGTAATAGTATCCAAAGGAACTTTTTACCATCTCCTTACTCTGATTTTATTTATGCTATTATTTGTGAAGAATATGGCGTGATTGGTGGAATTGTAGTCATTGGCCTTTATCTACTGCTTATGTTTAGAGTAACCCGACTTGTAACTAAAAGTCCGAAAGCATTTGGTGCCATGTTAGCAATAGGACTGGCTGTAAGTATGGTTTTACAAGCTTTTTTCAATATCGCCGTATCGGTTAATTTAATTCCAGTAACTGGACTGACCCTACCCATGATTAGTATGGGAGGAACATCCATTTTATTTACATGCATTTCCTTCGGAATGATATTGAGCGTAAGCAAATATATTGAATCAGTAGCTAATGAATAAGATTTAGATCTATGCAATTAATTGATCAAGATAAGCAATCAATAAAGAGATCAGTAATTGAAGAGAGGAAGTCAGAGATTGACATGGATAAATTATTTAGAATGAAGCAACAAGCGTAATCATGTCAAAAATTATTATTAGTGGTGGTGGTACAGGTGGGCACGTATTCCCAGCAATTGCAATTGCTGATGAAATAAAAAAACAGCTTCCCGACGCAAATATCCTATTCGTAGGGGCAAAAGGGAAGATTGAAATGGAAAAAGTCCCTAAAGCGGGATATCCAATTGAAGGCCTTTGGATCAGTGGTTTTCACCGCAAATTGACATTACGGAACTTGACATTTGCTTTTAAGCTAGTCAGCAGCCTTATCAAATCTTGGGGAATTGTGAGTCGTTTTCGTCCAGATGTGGCAGTAGGTGTAGGTGGTTATGCAAGCGGAGCTGTACTACAAGTCGCTAGTATGCGAAATATACCTAGCTTGATTCAAGAGCAAAACTCATACCCAGGTGTAACGAATCGAATACTTGGAGGAAAGGCGCACAAAATTTGTGTGGCCTACGATGGTATGGAGCGATTTTTCCCTGTGGAAAAAATTATTCACACGGGTAATCCTGTAAGATCAAGTGTGGCAAAGCCACTTACAGATCGAAAGGCTGCACTAAAGCACTTCGGCTTAGAAGAAGCTAAACGTACCGTTTTTGTATTCGGCGGAAGCCTAGGAGCTAAGTCTATTAATCAAGCTATAGCTGCCAATGCTGCAGAATGGGCAAATATGGAGGATGTACAGCTAATATGGCAAATTGGAAAGTTATATGAAGAAGATTTTGCCAAGTGCGAAACAGCTCAATTACCAAATGTGAAGGTCTTGACTTTCATCGATCGTATGGATTGGGCTTATGCATTAGCAGATGTGATCGTTTGCAGAGCAGGTGCCTTGACCATTGCAGAGCTTTGCTTAGTAGCAAAACCTGCAATTTTGATTCCTTCCCCTAATGTGGCGGAAGACCACCAAACTAAAAATGCTCAAGCGCTGGTGGAAAAAAATGCTGCACATTTATTATCCGATAAAGCAGCAAAAGATGAAATCGTTTCCGCTATTGCTAACTTGCTAAATGATGAAAAAGAGCAACAAAAATTGAAAAATAATATCCAGCAATTGGCTCAACCAAAAGCGGCAGAGGCCATTGCCAAGGAAGTATTAGCACTTATAAAAAAATAGATATGCGTCTCGAAGATATCCAAACCATTTATTTCGTCGGCATAGGTGGTATCGGAATGAGTGCGATTGCAAGATATTTTAATGATCTCGGTGCAGCTGTACATGGCTACGATCGTACCGAGACGAGCCTTACCAAAACGTTGGTAAACGAAGGCATGACCATACATTATGAAGAAGATATTCAGCAAATTCCAGATGGTGTAGATTTAGTCGTTTATACACCTGCTGTTCCTTCTACACATGCAGAATTACAGCACTTTCGTGCAAATCAGATGCCAGTGAAGAAGCGCGCAGAGGTACTTGGTATTATTAGCAAGAGCAGAAAAACGATTGCTGTAGCCGGCACCCATGGCAAGACGAGTACTTCGAGTATCCTAACTTGGTTACTTAATGATGGAGGACTGGAATGTACCGCATTTTTGGGCGGTATTGCTCAGAATTATCAATCCAATTATGTCAAAGGCACTAGTGATTGGGTAGTAGTGGAAGCGGATGAATATGATCGTTCCTTTTTACACTTACATCCTGATCTCGCCTTGGTAATGTCTATGGATGCGGATCATTTGGATATTTATGGCGATTTGGATAGCATTCTAGAAACAGGCTTTCTGGCTTTCGCCAAACAATTAAAAACAGATGGACAGCTTCTTGTACAGAATGATTTTAAGCACCATTTCGATGGAAAAGCAGAAGTAGTCGGTTTTGGTGTGGAAAAAGGAACTTATCGTGCTGAAAATATTGTAGTGGAGGATGGATGCTTTGTTTTTGACTATGTTTCTCCCAATGTGTCGATCGAAAGATTGCGATTACCACTTCCTGGAAGACACAATGTTGAGAATACCGTAGGTGCTATTGCTATTGCACTACAACTTGGAGTATCAGCCGAAAAATTGAAATCTTCTTTAGAGCGATTCAAAGGGATTAAACGAAGATTTGAAATCGCTTATCGAACGGATGACTTGGTCATTATAAATGATTATGCACATCATCCAACGGAATTAGAAGCAGCAATAGGAGCAGCAAAAGAGTTGTTCCCTACAAAAAAAATAACGGGGGCATTTCAACCCCATTTATATTCTCGAACTAGAGATTTTGTAGATGGGTTTGCCAAAGCATTAGATGGTCTAGATGAAGTTCTATTATTGGATATATATCCAGCGAGAGAACTTCCTATTGAAGGGGTAACTAGCCAAATCATCTTTGATCGAATGCAAAGCCCTCATAAAGAAATGATCACTAAAGAAACCTTAGTAAAAGCACTGAAAGATCAAGAATTAGAAGTGCTTCTGATACTAGGAGCGGGAGATATAGAAACAAAAATTAAGGACATTATTAAATCAATTGAACCCTAAGTTCAGCAAAAAAAATCAAGAAAAGCAGAATATATTTTATCATGAATCGTAAAGAACTGAATAAAATGTTGATCAGAATAGCATGGGTGGCTGCCTTATTTGGCGCTGCGGTGTTGGTGATCTCTGCTGTTGAGAAAAAAGAAGCTTCTTTGACCAATGAAATTCTCATGGATATTCGTCCATTACAGAATGGTAACAAACTCATTGATCGCCAAGATGTATTAACGACTATCGACCGGAGTTTTGGTTTTAAAATGGAAGGTTTATCATTGGGAGAAGTTGATGTAGCACGTTTGGAAAGGATCTTAGAAGAAGATCCATTTATCCTAAATGCAGATGTGTATGTCGATGCAAAGAATAATATCAATATCGGTATTGATCAAAGAGAACCCATTATAAGAATTATTGATCATAATGGTTTGAATTATTACTTAGATATCGAAGGGAAAAAATTGCCACTTTCAAAGCATTTTAGTGCAAGAGTATTAGTAGCTACTGGCAATATCCCTCCGTATACGCTGTCGTTCCAAAAACGTAAAAAACATCGTTTAAAGGACCTATTTGAATTGAGCCAGCTGATTCTGAATGATCCATTTTTGAAAGCATTAGTGGAACATGTTCATGTAACCAATCAAGGCGAATATGTTTTGATTCCAAAAATTGGAAAACAAAAAATATACCTAGGAAGATTTTCGAATGTACCAGACAAACTGGATAATCTTAAAATATTTTATCAGGAAGGTATGACAAGAGAGGGATGGAGTAAGTATGTCGCATTGGATATTCGTTATAAAGGGCAGGTAGTGGGGATTAAATAATTATGCAAAAGCATAATACTAAATTGATTGTCTTATACGCTTATTGCAAGTCAATCAGTGCTGAGCATACATTAAACTAATTTACAGTTGTTTAGTATACGCTCTCATCAAACGAAATGAAAATATTTTGTGCTTAATAGATAGAATTTGAAAACTACTGATCACTGAAAATCAAATGTCATGATGGAAAATCGCGCATATCGGTCAAATATTGTAGTAGCTGTAGATATCGGTACTACTAAAGTATGTGCTATTGCTGGCCGTAAAAATGAACATGGAAAATTGGAAGTACTGGGTGTCGGAAAGGTAGACTCAGAGGGGGTACTTCGTGGGGTCGTTTCTAATATAGAAAAGACCGTAAAGGCAGTTTCAGAGGCAGCTGAGTATGCGCGAAGAAATGCTGGTGAAGACTTCGATGTCGTTCATGTGGGTATTGCCGGGCAACACATTAAAAGTCTTCAACACAGAGGTATTCTCACTCGTGACAATGATCATACAGAAATTGGACGCAAAGATATTGAACGTCTAATTTATGATATGCACAAGTTGGTATTACCTCCAGGTGACCAAATATTGCATGTTATTCCACAAGAATATACCGTGGATAATGAACAAGGGATCATTGATCCAATTGGGATGTCTGGTATTCGCTTAGAAGCGAATTTCCATATCATTACAGGGCAAATCTCTGCTTCTAATAACATCTTCAGATGTGTGCAACGTGCAGGTTATCAAGTTGCCAATATGACCTTAGAGCCTATTGCTTCCAGCGCAGCTGTTTTGAGTGATGAGGAAAAAGAAGCAGGTGTTGCTTTGGTAGATATTGGAGGTGGAACTACAGATATTACCATTTTTCAAGATGGGATTATTCGCCATACGGCCGTTATCCCATTAGGGGGTAATGTGATCACGAAAGATATCAAAGAAGGTTGTACAGTAATGACTCATCAAGCTGAAAAGCTAAAAGTAAAATTTGGCTCTGCATTAGCACACGAAGTTTATGAGAACCGTATCATTACTATTCCAGGTTTGAGAGGAAGAGATCCCAAAGAAATTTCCGAAAAGAACTTAGCTAAAATTATTCAAGCAAGAGTAGAAGAAATATTAGATTATGTAGAGTGGGAAATTCGTCGTAGTGGATTTGAGCGCAAGCTAATTGGTGGACTAGTATTCACGGGAGGAGGCGCTCTGTTAAATAATATTGAAAAATTGGCAGCCTACCATACTGGTATGAGTACTAGAATTGGTATTCCTGTTGAACATTTGGCACATGGTTATCATGAGCAGCTAAGTAGTCCAATTTATGCAACAGCTATTGGTCTACTACTCAAAGGAATTGAAGATGTTGAGGCAGGCCGAGTGAAGGTAAATACGAAGAAAAAGGAAGAAGTAGCTGAAAATAAAGAGACAGCTACCGTAGAATATGAAGATGAAGATGGCAAATGGTATGAGCAGTTATTTAAACGCACCAAAGAATGGTTTGAGGCTGACCCAGATGCTGATTTTTAAAGAATAAGAGAAACTACACTAAAGCAATTATGATTTTGCAGAATAGCTTTGGCTTTCATCAGTCATTTTGCTTTAAGTAGCTATTAATAAGTGTTAAAGTAGCCATTAGTTGTTGGAGGGCTTACTGATATTAAATAAAACCCTACAACATAGCCACTTTTGCAATAGGAGCTTTGTTAGATATAGGGAGTATTACTAAAATACTTCTTTATAGTAAAAGCGTTTTGCCAAATAAAAAAACGTACTTATGTTATTTGATTTGCCAAGAGACGAAAGCCCAATTATCAAGGTGATTGGAGTAGGTGGGGGCGGAAGTAATGCCGTTGCTCACATGTACAAACAAGGAATAGTAGGTGTAGATTTTGCTATTTGTAATACCGATGCGCAAGCTATGGACCTCAGCGAAATCCCTACCAGAATCCAATTAGGACCAACCCTGACCGAAGGTCGGGGGGCAGGTAATAAACCGAATATCGGTAAGTTATCTTGTGAAGAATCTATCGAAGATATTCGGCAGTATTTGGATAACAACTGTAAAATGTTATTCATTACTGCAGGTATGGGAGGTGGTACGGGTACCGGAGCTGCACCAATCATTGCGAAGGCAGCAAAAGAAATGGATATTCTAACGGTAGGTATCGTCACACTTCCATTTACTTTTGAAGGCCGAAAAAGAAATACGCAAGGAGCCGAAGGTTTAGAAGAGTTAAAAAGATCAGTGGACACATTAATTGTGATCTCCAACGATAAACTTCGCCAGATTCATGGAAACTTGTCCTTGTCTAGTGCATTTTCGCAAGCCGATAATATACTAACCACAGCAGCTAAAGGCATTGCTGAGATCATTACGGTTCCGGGTTACGTCAATGTGGATTTCGAAGACGTTAATACCGTTATGCGCAATAGCGGTGTGGCCATCATGGGGACTGCTTCCGCCGGTGGAGAGGATCGTGCAAAGCGTGCAGTTGACGAAGCTTTGCATTCACCACTATTGGAAGACAATGATATTAAAGGTGCTCGTCACATCTTATTAAATATTACTTCTGGAACAAGCGAGGTAACTATGGATGAAATTTTCCAAATTACTGAATTTGTGCAGGAAGAAGCTGGTTATGGAACGGATTTGATCTGGGGTAACTGCTTCGATGAATCCTTAGGTGAAAAAATCAGCGTAACAGTAATTGCAACTGGTTTTGAACACAAAAATAAGAATACACAAAAGACAACAAATAACGAAAGAGTCATTGTTTCTTTGGATGATGAACCAAAGGTGAAACCTACTTCTACTCCTAATATGGAACCTCCAAAAAAACTTAGATTATCAGATATCGGGTTTGAAGAAGAAAAAGAAGCTGGTCCGTCAAAACATAATGTATTTGAATTTGATGATGTTAGAGCAACTATAGATCGTTATGATCGTAATCGCTATTCCTATGATGAACCTTATATGAAGGATGAGGATAAACGGAAAAAAGAAGAGGAACGTCGTCGCCAAATGGAACAGGATGCAAAACGCAGAGAACGTTTCAGAACTAGTCAAAAAGCTAAGCTAAATAATCCTAAAACAATCATGGAAATCGAAAATGAACCAGCTTACTTACGTAGAGGAGTTCATTTGGATGATGTCCCAAATTCAGAGGATCAAGTCCTCTCCAAGTGGACGATTTCTGATGATGCAGAGCCAGAGATTAGAACGGATAATTCATTTCTACATGATAATGTCGATTAAAAAGTAGTGATTTTGGACGTTTTAAACGTCCAAAGTTTCTCTTGGCATTTGTGAAATGGTAGGTTTAAGCCACTCGTGGCTTAAACCCTTTTTTTTCTTGGCCTTTCAAGTGGATGGTATCAAAACTCACTCAATCTAAGCATACCTCATGGACTTACCAACTTCTGTTGGAAGATTGACTTTTTTCGCAGAACTGCTCATTCGTTTGTGTAGTAGGGATTGCTGATATACTAATATTGAGCTTTGTACAAAAAAACCAAAAAGAACAATGACAATTCAAATAATATTAGTAATTCTTCTAACATTTATAATTCATTTGATAAGTACTTTGTCTTATTCAGTGAGGATTGTAGGGACAAGAACAAAGAAAATTGCAGTTTCGTTTGCTCTTTTTAATATCATGGTACTTATTTCAAGGACATCTAACTCTTTTCAAGCTCCTTTACTTGCAAAATGGGTGGAAAACAATATAAATCTCAAGATTAATCCTGGAACATTTGAATTAAGGATGATTCTCCTAGCAACTTCAATTGCAACCATTGCTGGCGCATTTCTAATTCCTACTTTTCAAAGGATATTGTCAAGGGCTGTTCTGAATTTTAGTATTTATAAATCAGTGCCAAAGTTGATTTTACATGCTTTTACCAAGATAGGTATTCAACAATTAAGAGATGAAATAAGTATTCCCAATAAAAACAATTTTTTAGTTAATTCTGAATCAAGATTTCCGCTAAAAATATTTGTATTCAACATAATTGCTGTGGCAATTTTAACGGTAGGAGTTCTTTCCTCGCTTTACGCAGGATTTATAACTCCTGACTTAAGAACTACAGCAAGCTCCTTATCTGCCATCGTAAATGGATTCGCTACTATAATAATGTTTGTATTGATTGATCCTTATCTTTCAATCTTGACGGATGAAGTTGTAGAAGGAAAATATAGTCAAAGTGAATTTAGGAAAACTATAAGGTATTTGATATTTGCAAGATTGATAGGGACTTTTACCGCTCAGTTTTTGTTGGTCCCATTTGCTCAGGTTATAGCATTTATAGCTGAAATAATATAGATATAAAAAATACAATAATAAGCATTAGTTATACTGACTTGCAATTAGTTATACTCCAGACTGTTATCGATATTCTGTATTTCGGTAAGTTGAAAAAATTATATTCATCTATAACAGATTGCTATTGCAGCTAAACCAACCTAAATGGCCGAAAATTATTACTAAGTGCCTTTCCTTCATCATTATATAATTTTTTAGATGTATGCTCTTCTGGCTAATCACCTTGTTAATGATTAGCCGATAAAATCTTTGATATTTAATCTCCTTTATGGAATTATTTTGAAAAGCTAGAGGTTATAGATATACAAAAAATGAGATGGGGAATATTCAACAAAAAGCTTTTTATCTCCGTTCAGAAGAATTTCATAAAGTAGAATGTATTGAAAATGAAATTTTTAGAAGATCAACATATGATTTTGCCATCAAGAATGTCAGATAAATTTCTTTTTACAAAATTTTAACGGATTCTTAATGTAGGCTCAGGCAACACATGTCCTGTAATTAGAGTTCTTTAAGTATAAGAATCAAAAAATAATTGTATTGAAACTAGAAACCTAAACTTAACCAATTTTTAAATTGCCCGATGATGAATAATAGAAAAATTAAATTAGCCCTTACCGTTGGCTTGATGAATTCCAACTCCGACCCCAATGTTGTGGGTTCCATCAAACATACGATGCTTGGATTTAAAGAAGTAGGCTCTTATTTAGGATTATCTGTAAAAGGGAATACTAGGCTTAATCATAGTCACATACAAGAAACTTACGCATTTGAGTTCGAAAACTGTACTCTAAATGTGGATATGATTTCTGATGGTGTGAATGAGTCTAAGCTCGTGAAAAGCTTTGAGCTCGTTTAATTTGTCTTTATCTATTGGGCTTATTTTTTTGATTTACTACTTATTAGGAAAGTATCAAATATATTACATCCCTAAGCATTCTATGAATATAAAGAATTTGGGATGACTATTATTTATCGTTTAAGTTATTCGCATTAGCAGCCCAAATGCTAAAACTATTATTTAAAATGAGAAGTAACCTACCTTTAGATCCACTCTGATTACTGGTAAAGATCTTACCGACTATCCCAAATTAGCAAGGAAAAATACTGCTTTAACGTTTGTGATTGAAGATAATTAATATTCAATTAGCACTTAGCATCTAAAAATAGCCTATCTTTGCGCCTTATTTCATAAATATGCCTCTTGTGGAGGCTGAATGTGAAAGAATTTTCGATTTTAAAAGTAAAAAATATTCATGCAAAAGCTTAGGAATATTGCCATCATTGCGCACGTTGACCACGGAAAGACTACATTGGTGGATAAGATGTTATTAGCAGGTCAGTTATTTAAAGATCACGAAACTCCAGGTGAGTTGATCATGGACAATAACGACTTGGAGAGAGAAAGAGGGATTACGATCCTTTCAAAGAATGTATCTATCGATTACAAAGATGTTAAAATTAACATCATCGATACCCCTGGTCACAGCGATTTTGGAGGAGAGGTAGAGCGTGTATTGAACATGGCAGATGGAGTAATCCTATTAGTAGATGCTTTTGAAGGGCCAATGCCACAAACGCGTTTTGTACTTCAAAAAGCTATTGAATTAGGCTTAAAGCCAATCGTTGTTATTAATAAGGTGGATAAAGAAAACTGTACTCCTGAAGAAGTACAGGAGGCGGTATTTGAATTGATGTTTAATTTGGATGCAACGGAAGATCAGTTGGAATTTCCTACTGTATACGGTTCGGCTAAATATGGCTGGATGGGGCCAGATTGGAAAAATCAAACAGATAATATCTACCATTTGTTAGATACGATCATTGAGTACATTCCAGAGCCTGAAGTAAAAGAAGGAACTTCACAGATGTTGATTACTTCTTTGGATTACTCCAAATACATCGGTCGTATTGCGATTGGACGTTTACACAGAGGTACTTTGGAAAAAGGCCAAGCTGTTTCAATGGTAAAAAAAGGGGGGGAGATAGTAAGAGGAAGAATCAAAACTTTGTTGGTTTTTGAAGGATTTGGAAAGACAGAAGTGGATAAAGTTCACGCAGGAGATATTTGTGCAGTTACTGGTCTAGAAGGCTTTGAAATTGGTGATACCATTGCTGATCACGAAAATCCTGAAGCGCTAGATTCGATTGCTATTGATGAGCCTACTATGAGTATGACTTTCACGATCAATGATTCGCCATTCTTTGGTCAAGAGGGTAAATTTGTTACTTCTCGTCACATCAAAGATCGCTTAGAAAAGGAATTGGAGAAAAATCTAGCTCTTCGTGTGGAACAAACAGATAAGGCGGATATCTTCAGAGTTTATGGTAGAGGAGTACTACACTTATCTGTTTTGATTGAAACGATGCGTAGAGAAGGTTATGAGTTGCAGATTGGACAGCCTCAGGTAATTATGAAAAGAATTGATGAGGTGCTTTGTGAGCCAATGGAAGAATTGACGGTTGATGTGCCAGAGGTACACTCTGGTAAAGTAATCGAGATGGTTACTAGAAGAAAAGGGGTGATGTCTTCTATGTTGCCGAAAGGCGACCGCATTAAACTAGAGTTTGAAATCCCTTCTCGTGGTATTATCGGGCTTAGAAATAATATGCTTACGACTACTGCTGGTGAAGCGATTATGACCCACCGTTTTAAAGAATTCCAACCACATAAAGGAGATATTCCAGGTCGTATCAATGGTTCATTGATCAGTATGGAAAAAGGAAAAGCGATTCCCTACAGTATCAACAACTTACAAGAACGTGGTAAGTTCTTTATTGGTGCAAATGAAGATATCTATGAAGGTCAAGTAGTAGGAGAAAATAGCCGTCCTGGTGATTTGGTGATTAACCTTACCAAAGCTAAGAAGTTGACGAATGTGCGTGCTGCTGGTTCTGATGATAAGTTGAAACTAGTTCCACCAAGAAAATTCACTTTGGAGGAAGCATTGGAATACATCCAAGGAGATGAATATGTAGAAGTTACACCAGAATCTTTACGCTTACGCAAAATTCTTTTAAAGGAAAATGAACGTAAACGTGCTAAGAATAAGGCGTTAACTGTTTAAAACACCTAGGTGTTTGAATAAAATAATAAGGCTAGTAGGATTTTTTCTACTGGCCTTTTTTTTGTAGAAAGGCCATTTTTTTGTTAAAAATGTTTTAATGAACCCTTTTGAAAGGGATTTGTAGGTAAAAGTATCGAACTTAGACGTTCAGAATAATAGGCTTACTCATTGTATCACGAATAAGCGATAATGAAGCAAGTTTTATTTTGTACGAAGCAAAAAATGTGGATGATGTCTTAGGCAGACAGCGAAGATTTTTGACAAACTACAAAATGAAATTTTGCCATTCACAGTCATCTGTTGGTATGGTGAACAAGTCTTTTAAAAAGGGGAAGGAGATAATCCTATTTTATTTCCGTCAAACTACTAAAAAAAATATCCCGAAGATGAAGAAAATTATGTTAACTATTTTTTCTCTTGCGTTCTTCTTTAGTGTGCATGCGCAAGACGGTTACAAGATTGAAGTAGAATTAGAGGACTTTGAGAAAGACTCACTGTTTCTAGGTTTCTTCTACGGAAACAACCAATACTTAAAAGATACTGCTGTGGTGAGTGGTGGAGATCGCACGTTCGTTTTTCAAGGGGAAGAATCGCTTTCTCCAGGTGTTTATATGGTGGTTATTCCGCCTAATAATCGCTATTTTCAATTACATATCGATAAAGAACAGCAGTTTTCTGTATCAACTAAAGTACAAGACCCTTCCAAATTTATGAAGGTAAATGGTTCAAAAGATAACGAACTGCTCTATGAATATCTCAATTATTTGGCAGCGCAAAAACCAAAAGCAGAGGAGCTCAATAAGAAAATTCAAGAAGGAGATAAGAGTGCACAGGCAAAGATGGACCAATTAAATGAAAAGGTTTCAGCTTTTCAGCGAAAAATGATTGCTGATAACCCTCAATCGATTACTTCTGCTATTATCAAAGCAAATTTGCCACTAGATGTTCCAGAATTTGAAGGAGAAGAGCAAGATCAGCAAATGAAGCGTTGGCGATGGATGCAAAAGAATTATTTCAACCAGATTGACCTTACAGATCAAAGATTATTACGTACCCCTTTCTTGTTTGAAAGAGTAGATTATTTCGTAAATAAACTTCAGGTACAACATCCCGATACTATCGCGATGGCAGTGGATTATATCCTAGAGAAAATGCGCCCAGCAGAAGAGACTTTTAAATTTTATTTGATTCATTATCTAAATCAATTTGCAGGTTCTAAAATCGTAGGGATGGATGCGGTTTATGTTCATATTGTCGAGCAATACTATGCTAAAGGAGATGCGTCATGGACAGATGAAGAGCAACTAAAGAAGATCGTTGATAATGCGAATGAATTAAAGCCTCTATTAATTGGAAAAACAGCTCCAGACGTTCGTCTAGAAGATAAAAGTGGAAAGGCTTACAATTTACATGATATTGATTCAGAATACACTATCCTTTACTTCTGGAGATATGATTGTGGTCACTGCAAAAAGTCTACCCCATTTATGAAAGAATTCTATGAAAAATTCAAAGATCGTGGGGTTAAATTAGTCGCCGTTTGTGTGAAATTTACAAAAGATATCCCCGATTGTTGGGAGTATGTAGATGAAAACGAAATTGGTGATTGGATGCATTTAGTAGATCCTTACCACCGTTCTAAGTTTTCTAAAATTTATAACATAAAAACTACACCACAGCTTTATATCTTAGATAAGAACAAAGAAATCATTTCAAAAAGAATCGGTGCAGAGCAGTTAGAAGAAGTGATGGGTAAAATCATTGAAATGAACAAGCAAGAAAAACAAGAACAAAGTGGTGACTCTAAATAAAAGAATTTGGAAAGCACTATAATAATTTAATCTTTAAGCGGCTAGTCAAAATTGCTTGTATAATAAATTCGTCAGCTCAAAAATAGTAAGTGACTGAAAATAGAGAAGTTACGCACGATTTTTGAGCTGACTAAAAGAATTTATTATACCAATTTTCTAGCCTAACTACTTAAGCAGGTACTCATTAATAACTTAACAATAAAAAATTTTAAATAATTGATTATCAATGATATT
>JAKVCU010000031.1 GCA_022448955.1 Saprospiraceae bacterium | reverse complement strand
ACTTTTCCGTAAGGATAATAATCTACCACATGCTCTAAGAGGTAATTTACTTCACTATTTTCACAATCCAAAACAGTATGATATAAAATCCTAGTATTACCTAAATGGTCATGTACAAAGTAGCTTACTTGGAAGCCAGTAGAAGCAACACCACCATCTCCGCTACCATCATTATCGCCATTACCATCACCAGTATTTAGCTATATTTCACCCTTTTCTGTAAGATTGATGCAAGACCTAAACTGCTCATTAGAACAAATTTGACTGCTTATATATTTGAAAAAATAAGTATATATTGTAGGGCTTGTGCTTTGGATCTGTTTGGGAAGCGGTTTGCTGTGTAGTGTTTAAATATCCAATAGATATTTGGCATCTTAGAAGGATCAATAAATAGATTTTGAATAATCTCAAATTGGAATATCATCAGCTTAAAATTTAAGAATTTAACTTTTGGTGCATGAAGTATTTTATTCTTTTTTTCGTGGTAGTCTTGCTCTGCTCTTGTCGTGAGGCTACTAGCTATGGACCGCAAGAACAACTGATCAGCGCGGCGATCAGTAGTCAGGACCGTTTAATTACTGATCGACGCTATCAAGTTTATTTACCGCCCTCCTATTACAAAAAAAAGAATCAAACTTATCCAGTGCTTTATCTAATGGATGGAGCAGTGCAGTTTGGTGAACCTTCTGAGTGGAGTGGGTTTTCTTGGAATAGTCATATAGTAATGGATAGTTTAGTGGCCTTGGGGCAAATGGAGGAAGTAATATTGATAGGGATTGATAATGCAAATGAAAAGCGTTTTTCTGAGTATATGCCGCAAAAACCAGGCGAAATTTATTGGCAAATGGCTAAGGACTCCATCAAAAGAAGCTTAGCATATCCGCTCTACGCAGATCAATTTTTGTCCTTTTTAACCAAGGAGTTAAAACCTGAGATTGATAAAACATATAGAACCAAAACCGATGTGGCCAACACCTTCATTGGCGGATCAAGCATGGGAGGGCTAATTTCTATGTATGCTATGTGCGAATATCCTAATATCTTCGGTGGAGCATTGTGTTTATCTACGCATTGGATTGTAGGTTATGATGATTCTTTGCCAGAGGCTTCTGATGCCTTGGTGGAGTACTTTGCTACTAAGCTTCCGCAAGCCAAGAAGTGGTATTTTGACTATGGTACAGAAGGCTTAGATCAATATTATGAAAAACAGCAAGTTCGTATCGATAGCATTTTGAGAGCTAATCATTATACGCATGAAAATTGGAAGACTTTATCTTTTGAAGGGCATGGTCACAATGAATATTATTGGAATCAACGTTTGTATATTCCCTTTACTTTTGCTTTCGCAAAATAGGCCTTATTGATAGGTTTAGGAAGTTAGTTCTTTATGCTATTAGAAAGGCTAGGCTTATGACAACTTATGCCAGTTTTTTATGGCTTAGCTTGGGGCAAAATCTACCTTTTCAAAGTACCCAATAAAATAAAATGTAAAGTGCTAACGTATAAAGTGGTTGAGAATCATGCATTTATAATTTATGTATTAATAAAACTAAAAAAACTGTATAAAAAGGGCCAATAACATCTTATATTCGAACTGAAGAAATCTCTCGAATATGGAAGTTACTCAGCTTTTTGTTTATCCTATCAAATCATTGGGGGGTGTGGCTATTGAGGAATCAGAAGTCCTGAAAAGGGGTTTAAAATATGATCGTCGTTGGATGATTGTAGATGAAAACCATCTTTTCCTCAGTCAGCGCGAGCATGCAAAAATGGCCTTATTCAAGGTTCGTTTTGATGCTAATTTTCTATATGTTAAGTACGAAAATGATGAACTAGCGATTCCATTGCATGCGCCAATGGATGGGCCAATCGTACAGGTACGTGTATGGGATGATTTGTGTGAAGCCAAAGAATATTCGAGAGAAGTCAAAAGATGGTTTAGTGATCGTTTGGGACAGGCTGCCAGCTTAGTCTATATGCCTGATGATAGTGTCCGACCAATGAATCAAAAGTATGCTAAAGAAGGAGATAAAGTAAGTTTTGCGGATGGTTATCCCATTTTGGTCGTAGGTGAATCCTCTTTAGCTGATTTGAATGAAAAGCTGACGGAGAAAGTAGACGTCAGACGATTTCGTCCGAATATAGTGTTTAAAGGAGGAACTCCTTTTCAAGAAGATAATTTCCAAGATTTTCAAATTGGACATGCCGCTTTCCGAGGTATCAAACCTTGTCCACGTTGCCAAGTAGTGACCATCAATCCAGATGATGCTTCTAGAGGAAAAGAGCCACTAGCGACATTAGCCAAATACCGAACACAAGATAATAAGGTCATGTTTGGTTTAAATGCTTGTTGGACATCTACAAATGCGAATAGGATTAGTATTGGTGATTTAATTACACTTGCGTGAAAATAAGTTAGGATTTAGCGAAAGTTAGGTTTAAAAGCTTTCGGATTCCATTGTTCTCCTCGGCTTATTCAAAAAATAGATTTTAGGATATAGTTTCCAAAAATTGGTAATAAATAGGTTTTTCAAGGTATTAATAGACAATTTCTTTGCTACCAAGTGATTTATTAGAAACCTCAAATTACCATTTATGAAAAAATTAAAGAATAAGTTTAAAATCTTTGATCAATCTCCTAGATCGTTCCTTCTAGAAGGACCTAGTTCTTCCATTGATTTAGCTGAAGATTTTTTATTTCTAACTACCCAGAAAATTAGAGTTTTAGTGGTCGTAGATACTTCGGTTCGTTTTACCGAAAGTGGCGGCTTTGGTGTTGGAAGATTTATCAAATTACTACGTGAAACCAAAGTTGGTTGTACTGAGTTTATTGTTGATATTGCTGTAAGGCCAACGGTCTCTCCTAATCTACCTCTACCGCCTATGCAAATTAATGCTAACCCCGGAACAAATGCTGCGCATTATGTTAACTTCAGATTTGATGGAACTGATGATGGAAGTTTGATTCTTAGCAAGTATCATGAAATGTTTTTATTTGGATTTGCTCCTGATAATAATGCAATGTCAGATAGTAATATTACCAATCATCCATGGCATACTACGGTGAGTGAACTTCAGGTAATTCAAGATTGGATGAATAGTGGCGGTGGTGTTTTTGCAACCGGAGATCACGATTATTTGGGGGCGTCTATGTGTCATAGGGTTCCAAGAGTTGGAACTATGCGGAAGTGGACCAATGATGATGGCGTACCACCAATTAACGGACCAACACGTTTGGACACTAATCGTCCGTCTAATTCCGCTCAAGCTGAAGGAACGCAAACGATATTAAATAGTAATCAACGAGATAATATTCCACAGATTATTGATTGGGTGGTTCATCGAACTACCCAAACTGGGCGTTTCAGACAAAAATACCCTCATCCTATATTGTGTCATCCTACTGAGGGTATCATCAATGTTATGCCAGATCATGCACATGAGGGATGCTGTGTAGAACCAAGAGACATTGATTTTAATGCAGAAGTAAAATTTGGTGGAAGCAAAGAGTATCCAAGTTTTGGAGGCGTTCAACCCAAACCAAAAATCATTGCTTATGGAAATGTGATTCAGGGAACAAATTATGAGAAAGGGCGAGTAAATGGCGTTCGTTTTCCGATGATTAGTGTTTATGATGGAAGAGAAAATAATAGCTCAAATACAGGTAGGGTAGTTGTTGATTCTACATGGCATCATTGGTTTAACTTAAATATTGAGGGCTTCGAAGCGGATTCTGATAAAGAAAATTGGAATAAAATTAGCCGCTATTTTGTCAATGTTGCTATTTGGATTGCACCAAAAAATGTTTTTCGTCAACACTTTTGGTGGGAAGTGGCTCGTCAGCATTTTGTCTACTCAGGAATTAGAGAAATTAATCGAAATACACCACTAATCGAAGTGGGAGATGCGATTAAGCAATCACTTAGTTTGACACTAGGACGTTGTTACACCCTAGAGTATATCTTTGAAAATATTTGTGTGGTTCGTCCGGAGTTGTGTAATATTTTTGAAAGATTCCAATTTGACTTTGATCCACTTGATCCAGTTTGTTTAAGTTGTCCACCTTTCGAGACGTTAGAATCATTGATTTATGGTTCTATCTATCGAAAATTAGAACCAATCACCAATAAAATAAAAGAACGTTTGGTTGATTATAAAACTAAGGATCGATTTGTGGTGGAGGCTAAAGAACTGCAGGAAATTGCAATAAAGGCAACTCATGAAGCAATAGATATTTTCAGCGAAAACCTATTGAGCGGATTTAAGAAATGGAAAAAAGTTCTGAAATAACTTTCAATTGAATAGGAGTGCAGTATTTTGCTGCACTTCTTTATTGAAGCCTAACATATTATTTTCCATTATCTAACTTTTTTTAGTCTATACCACGCTTCACTAAATATTAGAATTGCTGATATTACAACGTTGTGCTTCATTATGACAAAACTCTCGGATTTGAATTAATAAATGGAATTAAACGAAGAGAAAATAAAAAAGGATATTGAAATCCTGAAAGACGGACCAATTTGCAAGTATTTCAAAAACGGAATTCTTGATAAAGATTTGAATTGGTTTAATAACAACAATTTCGAAATTATTGAAATGAATTGTCGGAATTGGAATCACAAAAACGCACATCAGAAATTAAAAATAGCTCTCAATTTTCCAGACTATTATGGTGAGAATCTAAATGCATTTGCGGATTGTCTCACTGATATGTACAACAAGAGATATAGAGGACTGATTTTAGTTTTTAGACGATATGACAATTTCGTAGAAGAAGACTGAAAATTTGCAGAAGCAATTCTTGACATTATAGCAGGAGAATCAAGAGTATGGCCTTTGACCGGACAAAAATTAATCGGACTAATACAATCGGACCATTCTAATTTACACTTTCCTGAGCTCGGTGGAACAAGCCCAAGTTGGAATAGTGCTGGATGGTTTGATGCCGATAGAAAAAAATAACGAAAGCACAACAAAAGCTATGACGACCATGCTGGCTACACGCCATCACGCCACATACACGAACCGTTAAGTTTACAAAATGCTCTAATTGGGGTATTGGGTATCAAATATATAGATCATATATTGCGTTTTTATTAATTTGTAATAATTAGCTATGAAACAAATTATACTCTCCATTATTATTGTAAATCCTATTTCATTTCTTTTGGGACAAGATTGTTCAGAAACAGATTTCTGTTTCTCGACACAAGAACAGGTAGATAGTTTCTCTATTTTTTATCCTGAATGTGATTCAGTTGTTGGTTTTGTTTTTGTAAAGGATGCGGTAGAAAATCTAGAAAGTCTCCATCGAATGCAGGTAATCAATGGATCATTGAATATAATAAATTGCACAAATCTTCAAGAACTAAATGCTTTCCCTAATTTAAAGCATGTTGAAGGAAGTTTAGAAATTAGTGAAAATGAAAATTTATCATCAATTGAAGGTTTTGATAGCCTAAATACCATAAATGGTAATTTGAGGTTATCTGCGAATTCTAAGCTTGAAAACTTCTCTGCTTTTCAAAATTTAGAAAGAATAAAAGGTGCCTTAAATATCACGAAGAATACTCAGCTTGAACACATCAATTCTTTTGAAAATTTAGTATATACAGGAAATATTGCTTTTACAAATCAACCTAATCTGCAGAATCTTCCTTCATTTAATGCTTTGGATACTATTGACAATATCTAAATTGGAGAAAATGCGAATTTCCAATCAGTAGCAGGTTTAGAAAAAATAGAGAACTTAAGGAGATTAGAAGCTAGACGGAACCCTTCTTTCCATTCTTTTGAAGGGCTAAATCCTGATTTAAAAAGCTTGGGAGTGGCGGCTGTTATTTATAGTGATTCTTTAGTAGATTGTAGAGGACTAGAGCAGGTAGAGAATATACTCTATTTATTACTTGAAGATAACCCAAACTTTTCTTCATTTAAAGGACTTGAAAAGTTAGACAGTTTGAGGTTTTTAAGATTAAGGCGTAACCATAATATTACAACTTTAGACTCTTTAATGAATCCACCTTATGTAAAAGACATTGTTTTTGATAGCCTACTTAATCTAAGTCAATTGGATGCATTAACCAACATTGACTATCAATTACTAAAAGAGGTAGAAATCACTAATTGTCCCTTAATTGAGAGCTGTGCCATAGAAAACTTTTGTCAATATTTGGAAAATGGAGGTGCAGCAATTTTACAAAATAATGGGGGGAATTGTAATAGCGAAGAAGAGATTATAGATGAATATCAATTGGTTTCAAATAGTAATTCTCTTGAAGAGCAAACAACAAATAAAATCATTGAGAATTTCACTGAATTGTTACAAAATGACATTAAAGGCGATACTATCAACAGCTCTTTATTTTTTGTAATTATTCACAGAGACGATCAGAATCTTCTGGAAATGCGGATGCAAATACTCTTTGTCCTATTGGGTCTATTTCAAATACACCCAATAAGGAAAAAATAAAATACATATTTATTACGGGGCTAATTAACAAAGAATGATCGTAATCCCTGATAGGGAATTCATTTTGATCCTTTTTGTTATTCATTAGATATTTATTATGCGTTCTTTAAAAGAAAAATATCTAAATTTACGCTAGATTTACTTCATTTTCATATTTTATAAACCTATAACCCTCTAAGGAGTAGGCAGTTAATCCTATATTCGATGTTTGCACTGTCTGTTAATATTAACATAAAATCACGATTTTATAATTGATTTGTTATGGTTAAATATATTTTTAGTTTATTTTTTGTTTTTGTTCTTAGTACAAACGCACACGGCCAGTCCGAATGGGTAGAGCTAGGTTCACCACTTACAGGTATCTACTCTAACCAATACTTAGGATATGACGTTGCTTTAAGTTCTGATGGTTCCACTCTTGCAACCGTATCTCCGCTAGATAGTGTTGGTAATATATATAGCTTTGCGAGTGTTTATGATTGGAATGAACAAAATTCTAGTTGGATTCAAAGAGGTCAAAATTTTGCTGATGATACTGGTGATAAATGGTTCACTGTTGATTTGGATCCTTCAGGCATGTCAGTTATTGTTGGTGCTGAACAAAGTGGTCCTACAAATACATTTACAGGAAAAGTTCGCATTTATGATTGGGATTCAGTAGGTTCTTCTTGGATTCAAAGAGGGCAAGACATTGTTGGAGATGAAAGTGATTGGTTTGGTACATCTCTTGCTTTTGGAAGTGATAATACTTCCATTATTGTTGGAGCTAAAGATGCGCCATATACTTTGGATGATGGTCAAGGATATATAAAGGTATATAGCTGGAATGGTAGCACCTGGATCCAAAAAGGAAACACAGTGAAGGGGCTCGATCTAGGTGATCGATTTGGTCGTAGTGTTGCAATGTCAAATTCTAATAACACTATTGTAGTTGGTGCTAGTCAAGAATGGGGAATCAACGAACTAGGATACGTTTGTGTTTATGATTGGGATTCATTAGGATCATCTTGGATCCAGAGAGGGTCAGTAATACCAGGAGATGTGTCATTAATAACAGGAGATACTATTTATCTTGCATTTGGGTCCTCTGTTTCAATAGATTATACAGGTAATACTATCATTATCGGAGATCGATTAAATGCAGTTGTTTATACATGGGATGATTCTGATTGGGTACAAAAAGGATCTAGTTTCGGAGGATTCGACTATCATTACTTTGGGAAAAGTGTTGCTATGAATTTTGATGGAAATATCATCAGTATAGGTTCATCAAGATCAAATTATAACCTTTTTGATCAGGGTATAGTACAAACATACAAATGGGAAGTTTCGGATTGGGTTCAAATAGGTTCAGATATTTTGGGAGCAGGATCTTTCTTCTATTGGGGCGAGAATATAGACATTGATTCTTTAGGGAATCGAATTATAGTTTCAGGAGGAAATGCGACTTCTTTGGGCTCTGGTCCTATCGACAATGGTATACTGCAGGTATATGATTACACGGATATCTCTAATAGTGAAGAAATAAACTCTAATGCATACTGTTCATTAAGCCCGAATCCAACCAATGGTCTTGTAAGTTTATCTATAAACGAACCCATTGAATTTAAATTAACAATCTTTGATGTAAAAGGTAAAGAAGTATTAAAAGAGAATATTTCAAGGACTAATAACTATGAGTTCAATCTAGATCAGCCATCAGGTATATACTTCATCTTTATTGAGTCTAAAAAAGGCGTCAATCGCTTTAAGTTAATCAAAAATTAGGGTTAAATTTTATTCCTTTTTTTTACATAAAAGTATTTTTTACGATTTGATTAAGTAGTTAGGCTAGAACCTGTCAGCCTCTGGCTAAACATGGTATAATAAAGTCTTTTAGTCCCTTCTAAGATCGTGCGTAACTTTCTTATCGTCAGTTACTTACTGTTTTTGAGCTGATGCCGTGCCTACCTGCTGGCAGGAATTTATTATATAAGCAATTTTGACTAGCCGCTTATTAGAAACCTCAAATTACCATTTATGAAAAGTTAAAGAATAAGTTTAAAATCTTTGATCAATCTCCTCGGTCTTTTATTTATCTCGTCCTTAAATATTTTCCAAAGCAATTTACTAATGCAATTTCCTGATACTTTTATGTTTCAGATCAGTATAATGCGCAAATGAAAGTAAGAGCTAAAGCTCAAACAGAAATATCAACAGATCGATCCCCACAGTTCTCTTTTCAAAAATATCTATCAACCACTCAATAAATTGCTTATTCAAAGCATTGATGAAGACTCCAAGGAAGCGCTAAAACTTCAAAGATCATTATTCAAACATAAATATCATCTCTTTAATTTCCTGCTCTTTAAGGAGGTACCTCTTGATAACAATATTTCTGAAAGAACCTTTCAAAATGTGAAAGTAAAAATCAAAGTGTTTGGAGACAATTTATTCAGACCCAACATATCTATTGTCGTATTCGATTTATCATTGATACCTGTAACAAGAATGTTTAAGCTATTCTTAATAACATGGTTGATATTGCTCTTCATAATAGATTGCTATTTAATTTGACCTGAGTAGTCATGATAACAGAATTGAAAATAGGTGATTCAAAGCTGATATGAATAGAGTTGTTGAAGTCTAACTAGTTGATAATGAGAAGTCGTATTTTGCGACAAAAAAGATATAATGGGAATAAGGTATCAACAAATACGAGATGATAGATAATGGCGAGCTTCTTACCGGTTTGAATAAGAATCAATTTTTTGAATTAGTAAAAGCGTTTCAAATTACATATGAAGATTTTCTCGGTCAGCGTATTGAAGACCGACTATCTTCATCAAGTAATGAGTCAAAGCTCAAGAGTTATGAAGACTATTTGTTTTTCCTTTTATATAGTATCAAAAGTGGATTGACCTATGGTTTATTGGGTTTGAGTTTTGAAATGGATAGAGCAAGTGTATTTAGGCATCAAACCTTTGGACTTCGGATTTTAGAAATGACCCTTCAGCGTTTAGGCCATATGCCAAAACGATTCTATGAAAGCTTAGTGGATTTTAAAGTGCAAATGGCTGAGGAGGATCAACTGATATTAGATGCTAGTGAATAAAGAAGACAAAGGCCTCAGAATCAGGAAGATCAAAAGGAGGGTTATTCTGGTAAAAAAAAGGACACACCATAAAACTGCTGGTACTAACTAATTTAGAACGTAGGATTTTATACCTAAGTCAACCTTATTGTTGTTCTGTTCATGATGATGCTATGATGAAGTCAGAATTTGATCCAGATGAAGGATTTTGGTTTGATGAGATGGGGATTTATGTGGATTTAGGATTCTTAGGAACTCACAATGATTATCAAGCTGATCGGCTATTTATTCCTTATAAAAGACCAAGAAGAAAGTCAAAAAATGATCCTATTATAGCATTAAATGATCAACAAAAAACATATAATAAGCAAGTGCGCAAAATTAGAATTCGAGCAGAGCATGCCATTGGTGGTTTGAAAAGATATCGGTTCTTGTCTGATAGACTTAGGATGAAGAGAAGAGCTCAATACCATCGAAATTTTAGGGATTTGTGCAGCATTGTGAAATTATCAGTTAACTAATTGATCCTCAAGCAGAACAAGTATAATGAAGAAATTTAGTTTTTCGTTGTTCGAAAAAGAAGACTATTTAACCTACCAAAAATGGTTTGACGACCCATGGCTGAACAAAGCACTAGGCCCCATCGATGAAGAATGGCTAGACTATGTTCTTTCTACAAAGGAAGGAGCACAATACTGTATTTGGGAAAAGGAAGAACTCATTTCGGTTATTGGATTGGTCTGGGGAAATAAGAAACATCGCTATCATACCTTATCCGATTTTGCCGTAAGGCCTAGCCTAAGAGGAAAAGGCTTAGGCGTAGAGGTGATGACTTACTTTTTACAAGCAGTGCAGTTGCCTGAAGAGCTTCCCATACATGCACACGTAATGCCAGATAATAAAGGGGCTTTCCAGTTTTTTAGCAAACTAGGCTGGAAAGTATTGCATTTGGCAAACCTATCTGCTGAGAAGGTAGAAGGCGAAGATGATATGTATACTTTTAGACTTAAGCAATAGCGTGTTTTTGAAATAGATGCTTACCCAACCCTTTTGATTTAAGTGGCGGTCTACCTTTATAAATCACTTAAATCATCCGACATGAGGAATTTCCTGTTACTTGTTTTCTCTTTCATTTTCATTCAAACCAATTTTGCTCAGCAAAATATTACGGAAACGGTCTTACTAGATAGCTTTTCTCAAGACCTCTATGGTCAGTCCATGGTTTTTGATGCCATCACTTCAGGAGATGATTATATCGCTGTTGGAGTAACTGATTTCCCTACAGGTGCAGCTCGACAAAATGTGCGCTTAGTCAAATTAGATAAGGATTTGAATACTATATGGGATACGACTTATTTTAAAGGAACAATCGAAATCAAAACTGGACGTGCTTTAACGGAATTACCCAATAAGGATTTGGTCATAGTAGGCAGTTTATATAACCAACCATTTGCGATGTGTGTGAATTCTAATCTAGATACGGTTTGGACTCGATCCTTTTTTACGCCTGGTGGAGCATGGGAAGCTATTGAGACGGCTGATAATGATGTAATCGTAGGCGGATGGACTATAGTGGGGCCTGCTACACAAGGTGTTTTACAAAAGTGGAATGCTAGTGGAGAGCTGATTTGGTTTGAAGATCTTCCCATTGGAACTCGTATTCATGACCTAGAAATAGCAGAGAATGGAGAAATTATTGTTGGTGGAAGTATTGGGGCTATGGGATATATCTCAAAGCATAGTTCGGAAGGTGGATTAATCTGGTCCAAAAATATTTCTCTTACCAAAACTGAAGCAGTTTATGATGTAGAACTTGTGGAGGATGGGAAAATAGTTTTTTCTATGTCAGGTAGCGGATTCGCAGGGCCTATTCCTGCAGTTGGTCAGCTCGATAGTGATGGGGAGTTACTCTGGACAAGTGGGACTGATTTTGGTCTGGGAGAAGGTGCTGCCATTACCATTAGAGAGGAGGAAATTATTATAGGAGGATCTTTGATTGAAATATATGGCTTTAGTGCATTAGGGTATTTATCAAGCTTTGATGAAGAAGGAATGAGTATTCCGGAATCTTATATAGAACTAGAAGATAATAATCAAATATCATCTTTATTAACGGATACTGAAAACTGTGTGTTAGCAACAGGAATGTCAGGTGCAGGCATGTATTTTAGAAAATCATGTTTAGATATTTCTGATCAAGTAGAAGAAACAAACTTCTCATCTTTATTAAAGGTGTTTCCACAACCCACACATAATGAGTTGAATATTGAGATAGAAAGTTCTTTTGGACTAAAGAGTTGGCAATTATTTAATGCAGTAGGCCAAGCTGTCTTGCAAGGCACTTTTGCGCAAAGCAATACTCAAATCCAAACCAAACATTTGCCGAAAGGCGTATACCACTTGCAAATAGAATTGCCCTCAGGCGAATTACTAACTCGAACAATTAGCATTCATTGATATAGGTTAATTTTTCATTAGTTCGCCTTAGGGGGCTATTTTTTAAAACTATAATTTAAGGTTTTTTGAAAATCTATCTGATCACCCTATGAACAATGGTTTAATTACCAAATGCTTTCGTCCTCCTTGTTGGTGGATATGTTTTTTCGTATCATAATATGGCTATGAAACTCAAAAGAGTTTTGCCTCGGTATTCCAGATATAATCCTTGATTGGTAACATACTTTATAAGCAACTGCCTTAGAAAATATGGTATACCTCTCCTTCAGCTCAAGACTTTATCTATAGCCAGCCCTCTTATTATGGTGCATTTGTAGATTACTGAATGCCATTCGTTGATTATAGTATGCTTGGCATAACTCGAAGACCATTTTCATCGTCTTTAAGTTGAAATCAAATCAAAACAATCTACAAATGTTGAAAAGAACTATTTTCATAGGGCTGTGCTTTGCCCTAATCAGCCCGCTGTTAAAGGCGCAAAACTTTACCCTTAGCGGATATTTACGAGACCAAGAAACAGGAGAAGAATTATTATATGGATCAGTAGCAGTTAAGAATACCTCGGATGGTGTCACTACCAATGAGTACGGCTTTTATTCGCTTACACTGCCTGCGGGCAAATATGAGATGGTGTACTCCTATGTGGGCTATCAAGATCAATCCATACTAGTAGACTTAAATGAAGATCGCAGAATGGATATTGAGCTGGGCTCAGGGATGACTCTTGAAGAGGTAGTGGTTTCTTCCAAAGAGGCCGATCAAAATGTACGAAGTACAGAGATGAGTGTGGCTACCTTGGATGTTAAAGATGCCAAATTAGTCCCTGTATTATTTGGAGAGCAAGATGTATTAAAGACCATTCAATTATTACCAGGCGTAAGTTCCAATAGTGATGGCGATTCTGGTTTCTTTGTGCGTGGTGGGGACGCCGATCAGAATCTCATCTTATTGGATGAAGCTCCTGTTTACAATGCTTCTCACTTATTAGGCTTTTTCTCTGTTTTTAATTCTGATGCCTTAAAAGATGTAAAGCTATATAAAGGGGGCATTCCTGCTCAATATGGAGGCCGCTTATCGTCTGTCTTAGATATTAGAATGAAAAATGGCAACTCCAAAAACTGGACTGGATCAGGTGGTATTGGCCTCATTTCTTCGCGCCTTACCTTAGAAGGGCCTATTCAAAAAGATAATGGATCGCTTATTATTTCAGGGAGAAGAACCTATGCTGATTTGCTATTGAGTGCTTTCAATGATGATTTTTCTGATACAGAATTATATTTCTATGATTTTAATGTAAAAGCCAATTATAAACTAGGGGAGAAAGATAGAATTTATGCATCTGGCTATTTTGGTAGAGATGTATTTGGCTTTGGCGATGCAGGTTTGGATTGGGGAAATGCAACAGGGACTTTGCGTTGGAATCATATCTTTTCAGATAAATTATTCTCTAATACTTCAATGATCTATTCTGATTTTGACTACGGGTTTGGTGTCAATAATGCAGGTACAGCTATTGATTTGAGTGGAGGAATTGATAATTATGCGATTAGACAAGATTTTAACTGGTACCCCAATCCTAAAAATAGTATTCAGTTTGGCTGGGATGCCACTTACTATCAGTTCGATTCTGGGACATTTACTATAGATCAAGAAGATAATGAGGATATAGGAGGGATTACCATTCCTTCACAAAATGCACTTGAAGCAAGCGTTTATTTAGACAATGAGCAGAAAGTGGATGATCGCCTTTCCCTTAATTATGGAATACGTATGAGCACTTTTAGTAACATCGGTGCTTATGATGTCAAGAGCTATAATGAAGAGGATGAGGTGGTCTCAACGACTAGTTATGGTTCAGGTGATATTTACAATACTTATCTAAATTTTGAGCCACGATTTAGCGCAAGCTACCTACTAAACAATACAAGTTCTGTAAAAGCATCCTATAATCGGATGAATCAATACCTACATTTACTTTCCAATAGCACGGCTAGCGCACCTACAGATATTTGGATTCCTAGTACAGCATTAGTCAAGCCAAGTGTAGCAGATCAAGTTGCAATAGGGTATTTCAAAAACTTTAAGGATAATGCCTATGAGTTTAGTGTGGAAACCTATTACAAATGGCTAGATAACTTAGTTGAATATGAAGATGGTGCAGAGACCTTCCTGAATGAGGATATTGAAGCAGAACTAGAGTTTGGACAAGGAAGAGCATATGGTATTGAATTCTATCTAAAGAAAAATACAGGCCGTTTTAAAGGATGGGTATCTTATACTTTATCGAAGTCAGAACGCCAATTTGATAATATCAATAATGGAGCATGGTTTTCTGCTCGACAAGATCGTACTCATGACCTTTCTATCGTAGCGACCTATCAGCTTTCGCCAAAATTAACGCTGTCTGGTTCATGGGTGTATTACACAGGCGATGCAGTGACTTTCCCTGTTGGGAAATATGAAATTGATGGACAATTGCAAACGCTTTACTCTGGTAGAAATGGTGATCGAATGCCTGATTATCATCGCATGGATTTGGGCTTAACTTGGACTCTCCAGGACACCAAGAAGTGGCATTCTGATCTAAATTTCTCTATTTATAATGTTTATAATCGTCACAATACGTATTCCATTGATTTCTCGGAGAGTGAAAATTCACCCGGTGAATATGAAGCTGTGCAAACCTACCTCTTTGGTGTGGTACCTTCTGTGACTTGGAATTTTTCATTTAAATAACCCAAAATAATCTATCTAATGAAATTTAAAATATTAATTATTCTATCTGTTTTCTTTTTAGCCTCCTGCGAAGAGGTTATCGAACTAGATCTTTCAAGCAGTGAACCACAAGTGATTATTGAAGCTAACTTGGATGTGGCTGATCAGACTTGTGACGTGAAATTGAGCTTAAGTAATAACTTCTACGACTCTGGTGAATTTGAAAAAATTGAAGATGCAGAAATTACGCTGACGAGTGGAAATGGAGCAGTATATACCTTTGACTATCTTGGAGATGGTAATTACAATGCTAAGGATGTTATGGCAGAAGTAGGGGAGCCATTCACGATTCAAATCCTTTCAGCTACCTATGGTAGCTTTACAGCAAGTGCAGTCACACCAAAGGTGGCTATCATTGACGAAATAACAGTAGATGAATTGGAGGGTAACCCATTTGGTGGAGATGATGAGGACGGCGATAAAAGGTTAACTGTCGAGTGGCAGGATATTGTTGGAGAAGAAAACTTTTTCCGTATTCAGGCATACCTGAATGGCGTTTATTTGGAAGGTTCGTATGTCATGGCTGATGATCGTTTTGGAGAGGATGGTACTCTAATTCGACCATTCAATGAGGCATTTTTTAATGTAGGGGATGAAGTGGAAATTCAATTGCTGACGACTAATGAGGAATATTATGATTATTTTACCGCTATTGCGAATGGGGGAGGACCAGATTTTGCAAATGCAGCAGTGCCCTATAATCCATCCGCCAATTTTGGGGAAGACGCTTTAGGATATTTTGGGATCTGGCAAAAGGCGAGTAAATTAGTTGTCATAGAATAAAGGGTGGATCGAAATTGCCTGTACGATAAAATTTTTAGCTCAAAATCATAAGAAGTTTAGTATGGTAGAGTTATGATGGTTTTTGAAGAGACTTAAAGTTGTCAGCCTAACTACTTATTATTTAAAAAATATGGAATGGAATAAGCGTCAAGAAACGATTTTACAGATCATTTTCTGGCTTTTACTCATTGGGGTAGCAGCAAGTATGGTGAGTCAAATACTGCCACTGCAAGTGGCTATCCTTATGAGTTTAAAATCTGTATTAATTATAATGATAGTTGCGTATATCAACGATCGCTTAATTATACCCAGATTGTTTCAAGAACAACGTTTTTGGCTTTATCTATTCACTTTAGTGGGAGTGATTACTGTATCAGCCTGGATCAATGTTAGTATGGATGAATTCTTATTTCCTAAGGAAATTCCTCAACCACCAAGGGCTATTTCACCATTTAATCGTTTCAAAAAGGTAGTGCTAATTTTTGGCGTACCAGCCTATCGTATTTTGCCTGCTTTTTTTATTACGATTGCTGTTTTGTTCATCACTACGGTCTATACTCTTTCCAAACAATTTATCAAAAAGGAAAGTCAAAATTCGGCATTGGAAAAGGAAAAGATTCAACATGAGTTAAATTTTTTACGCTCGCAAATCAATCCACACTTCATCTTTAATGCTTTGAATAATTTGCATGCTATGGTGCAAATAAAACCTGAAAAATCAGGTGATTATATTCTAAAACTGGGAGAAATGCTTCGTTATGTATTGGAGGACTGCAAAAAGGATAAGGTCACTTTAGCTCAAGAAATTCAGTATATCGAGAATTATATTTTCTTTCAAAAGCTAAAAGATGAAAATTTTAAGCACATTGATTTTCAATACGAAATAGCACAAAGCGAATCAATTGAGCTAGAGCCTATGCTGTTTATCGCATTGGTAGAAAATACTTTTTTGCATAGTTATACCGACAAAGAGCAGGAAAGACATATCCGTATTCAAATAAAAATAGTAAACCAGCAAATTCAGCTGCTTACGCAAAATAATATTGGCAAAGAAAATCGCAGCTCTACTCGAAGAGAGCACCATATTGGTATTGCCAATATTAAAAGAAGATTAGCATTGTTGTACCGAGGAACACATACTTTAAAACAATATCAAGAAGGGAATGATTTTATTAGTGAATTAAGTATCAACTATGGATGATGCTACCATAAAATATAAATGCATTATTGTTGATGATGAGCAGTTGGCTAGAGAAATGTTAGCGGTTTATGCTAGCCGTGTACCCCATTTGGAAGTGGTAGCTAAGTGTAAAAATGCTGCAGAGGTGGAAGCTATTTTAAGAGAGCAAAAAGTCGATATTCTACTATCAGATATAGAGATGCCTTTAAAATCAGGAATAGATTTAATCAGTGAACTAGAGAATCAGCCAAAGGTGATCTTCACAACGGCCTACCAACAATATGCTATTAAAGGATATGAATTGGAAGTAGTTGATTACTTATTAAAGCCTATTGGTTTTGAACGTTTTGCGAAAGCTATACAAAAGGCCATATTACAGATCGAAACAGAGCGAAAAGCAAAAGCTTTTGAATTAGATAAAGCGCAACAAGCACAATTTTTAATCATCAAAGAAGGTTATGATCAGCATAAATTATTTTTGAAGGAGCTCATCTATGTCGAAGCGATGAGAGAATATGTAGTTTACCATAAAACAGATGGTAAATTGATGGAGCTTCGATCGATTTCAAAAGTGGAAAAAATACTGCCGCAAGCACAATTTTTAAGAGTACATCGATCTTTTATTGTAGCAATTGCCGCAGTAAAAAGTTGGCATGTAAATATGATCCAGCTATCCAATACTACTGAAATTCCAATCGGGAAGACTTATCGAAAAAAAGTAAAGTTGGTGTTGAATGATTTATCAAATACACTGTAATTTAAGCGGCTAGTCAAAATTGCTTGTATAGTAAAATTGTCCCTACGGAAATCATAAGAAGCTGATGATAAGAAAGTTACGCATGATTTTTGTAGCCTAACTACTTAAGTTGGTTAGTATTTATAAGCAGCTGATTTTTGCTCCGCTTAAGGTGTAGCGGAGCCTATATTAAAGTGAGTACGTAAGGCAGAGCTGAGTAAAAAGATGCCTTTTGATGGTTGAAGTTGTTACTAAAACTCAAAAACACTGCCAAAGTAAAGGGTTCTTAATTGATAATAGTCGAAGCTTTTGTGCAAAAAATTGACGGGATATTTAATTGCACTTTGATTTCGAAAATTAAAGACATTATTTATCGAAACATATAAAACTATTGCCTGAATAGAACGATGTATTAAGCACCTTTTACTCAGACTCATGTCTATTCTATGATAATTCTTAAGTTGCTGATCATTTATTGTTTCATTAAAAATAGGGCCATAAATTTCGAGATTCTGATTATAAAATTGATCTCTGACGGAGGTATAAAATTGGCCAGGACGAGTCATATAAACTATTCCAAGATTGAACCATTTGGGGTGATTAAATTGGATGCCTGCTTTAAGAAAATATTGTAGTGATCGGTTTCCTTTTTGCCATTCATGAGGACCTTTTATTTTTTCATCAATGAAGATATTGGATGCCTCTAATCGACAATGTTTTCCAAGGAAATATTGAGCCTTAAATTCCCAGCCGAAGATCCGCCTAGCATTTACAGTGATTTGATGATTTAATACGCTTTTCCCCGATTCTATTTTGTGGAATATGGCAGTATGAAAACTCCAATCTCCTTGATTAAAATCGTAGTCTAAAGCAATTTGTTGACTTTTTTGCAGTTCAAAATCTTCTCCATAGAGATTGGGCAATGCAAAACTGTGGTATTGTCCAAGACCAAGTAAAATGCGATGCTGTGTATCTGGGGCAAAGTTGATCCCTACTTGATAACTATGATAGTTTTGTTGTTGCTTCAGAGGGATATTCGAGCGATAACCTACTGAAAATGTCCATTGAGTCTTGGGGGTCCAAGTGGAATAAGCATAAAGTTCTAATTGGTGAAGCGAATTTATAGTATCACCAAAAGAGGTTGGTGCATTTTTATGTAGTGCATAAAAAGTAGAAGGGAAGGAGTCTCTACTTTGAAATTGGTTATAGTCATGGGTTATTCCGGCTTGTAACCTCCAATTTTCATCCCAGTTTTTTTTATAATTGATAGCATGGTAAAAGGAATGATTTGTTGTGTTAGTTTTGATGTTACCAAATTGATAATTGGAATGTACAAAATTACTTCCATGTTTGATGCTCCAATTGGTCTGATTTTTCCGATAGTCTAAACTGACAATGTTAAAGTTTCTTTGCTTTTGCGCTTTCGCTAAACCTTGATAGGTAAAGACATTTCCCTTTGCTTCTAAACCTTCATTCATTCCATAAGAGAAAAGCTGAATACTAATTTGATCATTAATCGCTGTAAAATATTGAAGACCAATATCTTGATTATTAAAGGATTGAAGGTTAGGAATATTCCCTTTGTTCAAATGGATGAATGGTGTTGAGAATTGTAAGTTGCTATAGATTCTTAGGTGGTGGTTATCCTCGTTTTTTTGCACGAAAGTGCCTAGGTTCGCTAAACCTGCCGATATTTGTACTTGATCTTTTTGTACTTTTTTGCGCATCTGAATTTCTACTAAACCTGCACTAGAGTTTCCATAAATAAGCGGAGGGTTACCAGCATATACGAATAGCCTGTCTAGCATTTCAGTATTAAAAAGACTAAAAAAGCCTACACCATTGATTTGACTATTGCGCACAGGATTGTAAATTGGAACGCCATCAAGCAAAACCCGTGAACGATTGGCACTGCTTCCTCTAAGATTGGTATTTGCAGATTCATCTGTATTGGTTGAAGCAGCCATGAATGAAATAGCTCTAAGAGGATCAGCGTTGGCTACTGGATGAAGGTAAATATCCAGTCTTTCTAGTTTTTGAATAGAAAATTGTTCTGAAATTGGATTTTTTCCAAGCACTGTGATAGCTGCTAATTCAGCCTTTTGAGCAGGCAATATTATAGTAATTGGTTGATTGATTTCTCGAAAGGGTATAGCTTGAGGCTTGTATCCTATAAAGGAGCAAATTAATGTATCTTGGGCGTTTCCACTTAGTTTAAATTCCCCCTTCAAATTGGTGGTAGTACCTAGCTCAGGTTGTTTTTGAGGGTAAACATTTGCTGCAAAAATGGCTTCTCCATTTTGGTCAATTACTTTTCCAGTAAAAGTTTGCTGCCCCCAGGAAGATAGGGGCAACCATATCATTAGAATTGATAACAGTCGGTAGTTCATCAGGAAATTATTTATCAATGAGTTTGGATGCTAATTTGTTGATTTGGAAATTGTTAGGATAGGCTTTGTTTGCTTCCGCAAATTTTGCTTTAGCATCTTTCCATCTTTCTTTTTTGATGTAAAACTTAATGAGCAGTTCATAGGCTTCAGATTTACCCCAAGAAGGTAGATAATTGTTGGGCACTTTTTGATCAGGCAATTCGATGGCTTTTAATAAGTGTGATTCTACTTTTTTGCCACCACCGTACTGCTCTGGTTTGTAATAGTCGTTATTGGCTATGACGTACCATGCTCTTAGATTGTTTTCATCTAAAGCCATCGCTTTTTTAACTTCCTTTTCTGCTTTTCCACTAATAAATGGTGCTCTTATTCCTGCTTTGAATGAAATAGATATCCCTCTGATCATGGCCAATAAAGCATAATCTTCTACGTTTTTGTCATCCATATCTTCTAGGATTTCTATGGCTGCATCGCAGTAATACTCCGCTTCTTTTTTGTCTTTTTCTTGTAAATGATATATAGTGATGTAAAAGTGAAGGTAGGCTCTCCAGTAATTTGCTAGTTTTTTTGCTTGCCCTTCTTCTACATTTTGAAGGGCACTATCTAAATTTTGTAAAGCCACAGGTGACTTCTCAATTATCGCTCTTGTAAATGCATCATTTACTTTTTGTTGAATATTTTCCAAAATATCCTCTACCTCATAGGATGCTAAAATGGCTTGATAAGTGGGACCAGAGGCCTCTATCGTTTCATTACAAGCGAAAAAAAGAATACAAATAGTGAAATAGATGATTTTTTTCATTCTTTATGAATTTAAACTAGTTTATAATGTAAACTAAATGAGTAAAAAAATTATTGATCGATATATCCCTTTATTGCGCTTACGTATTCCTCGAAGGCATCAATACCTTCATTTCTTATTTCTACTCCAGTGTGTTGATAGTTATTTTTATATCCTTTAATGATGTCGATATATCCTGCATCGGATAGCTTTTGGAGTTGTACACTCAGGTTGCCAGAAGTGGCTTTAGTGGCTGCTTTTAGTTCTGTGAAATCAGATTTGTGTTTAGCAATAAGGTAAGACATTACTGCTAGACGAAGAGGGGAATGTAATATTGGATTTAATGCTTTAAATTTCATTCCTAACTTTATGTGTTTTTCGCAGCCATAGACCCGGAATTAGAAGACTCACAATGGCAGCCGTAGCCATCATAAGGGGTTGAATAGTAAGATCCATCCAAAAAGTGGCCAATCCCAATACATTTGACAATATCCCTGCAAAAGTAAGCATTCTTTCCTTTAGTATAACTCCAGATATAGAAATACCAACCCCAGATAATAATAAAAGTACGGGGATTAGATTTTCTTCTAGAAGCCCGAAAAAGAAAAATCCTAATGTAGTCATATTGACGGAAATCACTATCCAAATATTGGTTAATAGTCTTGAAATTTGATTAGATCGCCCAGCAGTAGGCCTATATTTTCGATAGTAATAAAAAGAGTATAATACACCCAAAGGAACCAAAAAGTAAGGGAAGTAACTGATGTAACCATAGTCTAATCGAATCAATATGTATTGAGAGAAGGACATTAAAAAAATAAAGGCACCCCAGAAAACATAAATATGCCCATTTTCTACAAATCGATCTCTAGCCTCTGCGATCATATTATTGATCAATAAGAAACTCTCTTGAGGTGAAAATTCTTTGTTGGCCATATTCGATAGTTTTAGGCAAATATAAACTAGTTTATGTTGTAAACCAAATATTATTCATGATGGGTTATCAAATTTTAGATTTTGAATACTCTATTCGTACTGAAAAGTTTATCCTCTCTTTGGAATGTGTATCCTAATTGATTGGTGATTAGTTGTGTGCCACCAATTTCGATATCAGGCATATTTCTATGGCTATGGCCGTAAATCCAATAATCGATAGGTGCCTGATAAATGAATTCCGTTTTGTCAACACAAAATGCTTCATTGAGTAGGCTATGGCGAAACTCTAATGCATTACAAAATCGACTGGGTAGATGGTGCGTTACCAAAATATTCTTTTTGCTTTTACGAAGCTCTTTTTTAATAAAATTGAAGCATTTATCATGGATTCTATTCATATGGTGAGGTGTAAACGGCAAAGCATTAAAGTTGATTTTCCAAAAATCATTCATCCGATCTTGGAGGTAATGGGTGTGTTGATTAATCTCTGACCACATGGTAGAAAATATAATTTGATAACCGTTTCTTTCTAATGTATAATTATTGACCAGAAAAACATTTTTCCGAAGTTCTTTAAAGGTCATTTCTGTAGCTGTTGCTACATTGTATCCACCATAATATTCATGATTACCAGGGATAATGTAAGTTTCTTCAAAATCTGCCGAAACTTCATCAAAAAAGGCATACTCCTCTGGATCAGTATCCAAATAGAAAGTATCTCCAGCAATAATGAGGATGTCACCTTTTGGCTCTATGGGCTTGCCCCAAAGCCATTCTTGATTTTCTATAAACTCCAAATGCAAATCAGAGCAAAACTGAATTTCCATATACTGTTTTTAATCTTCTCGCAATACCTTTTTAATAAAGTTGTTTAATAATATATGGAGCACCAAATACTTCCGCTTTTTTTAAGTACACTGTGCACTAAGGCTACGAAACTCAAAAATAGCTTTGTCTTGGTACTCAGGCCGTTTTTTTTTGATTGGCAACCTATTTTTCAATCCATTTCAATTAAAAAATCTTTCGTTGGGCTATAATAATCACAAAATTCATTTTTAGTTAACCTTAGCTTTTTTTAATCACTAGTAGAATTCTGTAATTTTCGCGCATATTTAAAATAGTTTCTATGCAAAAGTACCTAGTAGAATTTATTGGTACCTTTTTTCTGTTGATCGCAATATACATTTCTAAAGATCCTGTTACTATATTTGCTGTGTTGACGGCCATGATTTATGCAGGTGGACCCATCTCTAGTGCGCATTATAATCCTGCGGTAACCATTGCTTTTTGGATTCGTGGCGGGATGAGCCGAAAGGATGTCTTACCTTATATCTTAGCCCAGGTTTTAGCAATAGTGGCTGCTATTTATACCACCCAATTACTAGGTGGATTAGTTGCTACGCCATCTGATTTTGAGATATCTTCCATTTTGATAGCTGAAATACTGGGAACCTTTGCTTTAGTTTTTGTCATTTTGAACGTTGCTACTGCTAAAAGGTCAGAAGGGAACACCTACTTCGGAATTGCTATTGGCTTGGTTGTTCTTGGCGGCATTTACCTATTCGGTCCGCTTTCAGGTGCGGCAATGAATCCAGCTGTTGCTATTGCATTGTGCTGGGAAGGGAGTTTTATTTGGACACAAATATGGGCATATTTAGTAGCTGAATTTGTTGCAGCCATAATTGCAACTCTTACTTTTTTATATGTCAATGGGAAGGAATAATTATTTCAAAAAGGGAGGGCGAAGCTGCTGACCTACTATTGCCCTAACAGCTTGGACAATAGTAAGTCACTGGTTCTACTTTAGCCTTTTACTAAGGCAGATTTTACTTTTTAGGAGGACTAGCGGCTCCTTCCCAATCTGGATCAGCACCCCCTACCCACTTTTTCTTTTTCGCATGATATCTAACCGCATGGACTCGAGCAAATCTGCCTTTTCGGTCAATAAATTTAAGTGGATAAGCATTACGCTCTAATTGATCAATTACTGCTTTTTCCCATTGGATACCTTTATGATTTTCTAGTTCTAGCGTATCTCGATTGGGGTAGATTCTTGCAGCAGCTAGTGCATGATCTATAGCCATATCTTGATCAATTACTCTATGGATAAGTTGTACTACTGCGGGTATGATTCTAGCGCCACCAGCAGCACCTAAAGCTAAGAATGGTTCTCCATCTTTGGTCACTAACATCGGTGAAATATGTGAGCTTACTCGCTGGTTTGGACTAAAAATACCAAGATATTCTCCTAAGGAAACGGCATACATAAACCCAAGGCCTGGACTGGCTACTTTCGAGCCCATCAATGGCCCATTGGATTGCGTCAGGGCAACCATCATGCCATTTGCATCAGCGGTGCTTAGGTGTGTGGTATGTCCAATCGCTGCTGTCCAGCTGGATGGTACATCTTTTCCTATTTCCATAGAAATGCCTTTGGCTTTTATTTTTTGTGCGACTTCCTTAGCGTATTCTTTAGAGCAGAGTCGTTTGGCCATATTCCCTTCTTCGTATTGTTTGGAGCGATCAGAATAAGCTGCCTGAATAGCTTCATTGATTACGGTTATTCTTTCGGCTTCCGCCAAATCTGACATCGGCCAGTTCTCAAGAATGTGCAGTATCTCAATAGTTATTGCTCCGAAGGAAGGCAACCAAAGTCCATGTAAATCATAAGCGCGATAATTACCTGAGACTAGTTGGGCTTCTTTTGCTTCATACTTGGCAAGGTCTTGGAGGTTTACTAATCCGCCATTTTTTTGCATATCATCCGCTATTTTTTGGGCAATTTCTCCTTTGTAGAAGGCGTCTTTACCACCAAGAGCAATTGCCTTCAGAACCGCTGCTAAATCCTTTTGAACCAGATGATGACCAGCAGGAAAGGTCTTTCCATTGTCATCCATAAAATATTGGCGAGCACCTTCTGAATCTGCTAGTTGCGCAGCAACTAAAGCATGACGCTTGGCTTCTCCTGCTAATAATTCGAACCCCTCTTCTGCATATGAAATTGCTGGTTCCAGAAGGACAGCAAGCGAAAGCGATCCATACATTTGGTGCAAGCGGCAGAGACCAGCCACTACACCAGGGATCCCTATAGTTGTATATCCATGGCGCTTAGGTTTGACTACAGTCGTATCATAGTTCATGGGAGATTGACTGCTGGCATCTATACCGTGTATTTCGCCATTCGGTAAACGTAAAATGATTTGCTGTCTTCCTCCCAGTCCACTCATACTAGGCTCTACTACAGCTAAGGCAAAGGCTGAAGCGATAGCAGCATCTGCTGCATTTCCACCTAAGGCCAACATTTTTGAACCGGCTTTGACGGCCAATGGATGGGCAGCAGAAACCATTCCTTTTTTTGAAGAAGCTTTTTGTTGGGTAAAATTGCGAGCACTTTGACATCCAAATACAAAGAGTGCAAACAGGGATAAGATAACAATTGGTTTTTTCATACTTCGTTTTGATTTGATCTTCTAAGATAAAGTATAATCTGTGATCTGCTTAGCTGGACTTTATCTTTTCTGCTGCTATTGCTTGACTTGCCATTGCTTATATATGGTCTTTATCTTTTACGCCTTACGATAAAAGTGTACTAAGCGGCTAGTCAAAATTGCTTGTATAATAAATTCGTCAGCTCAAAAATAGTAAGTAACTGACGATAGGAAAGTTACGCACGATTTTA
>JAKVCU010000030.1 GCA_022448955.1 Saprospiraceae bacterium | reverse complement strand
ACTTTTCTATCGTCAGTTACTTATAATTTTCGAAGGGACAATTTTATTATACAAGCAATTTTGACTAGCCGCTTAGCATTAAATACAAAATTGGACTTTTGATATTTGGAGTATCAAGAAAAAATCATCAATCTTTAATTCAAGATTCCAGCTAAGTTGTTTGCATTATAAATTGCTTTGACCGTATTTCTGAGCTGCTTTCTTGCAAAGAAAATTCTACTTTTGACTGTGCCCAACGGAATATCTAATTGATCAGCAATTTCTTCATATTTAAAGCCATTAAAGTGCATCATAAATGGTACGCGCATCCAATCCTCGAGTGATTCAATTTTTGCTGTTAGTTCATCCATTAAAATATTTCCCTCGCCTTCATTCTCTACAGTAAATCCTCCCGAATTAATGAGATAATTATTGTCGGTGCTATCATTTATGGTTTGGCGTCGCTTACGCCTTCTATATTCATTGATAAAAGTATTTCGCATAATTGTCATCAACCAAGCTTTAATATTCGTTTGAGGTCGATACATCTTACGATACTTAAAAGCTTTGTACGCAGTTTCCTGAAGTAGATCGTTGGCATCTTCTTTATTTTTGGTTAACCTAATAGCAAATGCGAGTAGCAATGATTCCATTTCATTATACCGATGTGCGAATTCAATTCTCGACATATTGAGTAATATTTACAAAGAAAGATGGATTATTATCAAAAAAAATAGTTTTACTATTATTTGTACAAAGATAACATTTAATTTGAGATTTAGTCTATTTGGTCCTTTTTTTTAAATAGCGTAAAAGAACCATCCATAAGACGATTTGGTCACAAGGAAAATTTTGATCATGAATCCTTTTAAGCATTATGGCTGACAGGTTTGCGTTCGTTCAAAAATCATGCGTAACTTTCCTCTCGTCATTTGCTTATAATTTTCGAGCGAACAATTTTATCGTACAAGCAATTTTGTCTTGGTGCTTCACTTAAATCAATTATTAATAATATGGATTCGAAGAGCAAAATCGCTCAATATTATATAGTATTACAGATATTGTTCTATAGGTAAAAAAGATTGCTTTGTAGCTTATCCATGTTTTATGATAGTAAAGCTACCTAGTTTTATTTCTTAACTTTAAGCAGTTTTGATTAACGTGTTATTTTTGATAAATGATAAATTGGTCTATCCACATAAAAGGTTTTCGAGCATATATGATGCTAGAACGATCACTTTCCAGGCATACTATCGATGCTTATGAGAGAGATTTGCGGAAGCTAGAAAGCTTTCTTCAGCTTCATAAGTTGGAATTCTCTCCCATGTCTATAGGTATAGAACAATTGGAAGCATTTATTCATTGGCTAAATGAACTCGGTTTGGGTGCACGTTCGCAGGCTCGTTTGATTTCTTCTATTAAATCTTTTTTTAAGTATCTTCTGGTAGAAGATGTCATTGATAGGAATCCAAGTGACTTATTGGAAGGGCCAAGACTCAGCCGAAAGATTCCGGAGGTGCTAGAATATGAAGATATTCAAGAGATGTTGAGAGCGATAGATTTGAGCCATCCCCAAGGAACAAGAAATCGAGCAATGCTAGAGACCCTATATGCTTGTGGTTTACGCGTAAGCGAGCTGACTAATTTGAAGCTATCTAATCTATTTCTAGATATAGGTTTCGTAAGAGTAATTGGAAAGGGGGATAAAGAACGTATTATTCCAATAGGAGAGGAAGCCATTAAACATATCCGATTCTATTTAGAAGGAGTTAGAAATAACTTACAATGTATAAAGCCAGAAGCTGAAAATATTCTTTTCTTAAATAGAAGGGGAGGTCAACTGAGTCGAGTAATGGTTTTTTTAGTCGTCAAAGAGTTAGCCAAAATTGCAGGAATTAAAAAAAATGTAAGTCCACATACTTTTAGGCATTCATTTGCCACTCACTTAATAGAAGGAGGTGCTGATTTAAAAGCTGTTCAAGATATGCTCGGACATGAATCCATCATTACAACCGAAATTTATACGCACTTAGACAATGATTATCTAAGAGCCACTATTATGCAATACCATCCTAGGAATAAGAAGTAATGCTTCGATACCCCTGTATATTAGATTTCCACCAATGTTTAGTCAATTCATTTTTTTTGAAAATACATACCTAATTTGCGGAAGCAAATAAGTTAAATCTTTCTTTTTTGCCGTTTCCACAAAAATAGCTGTGCTTTAGTAACCTTTATGCTGAAATGATAGATAGAATCCTGCCCGATAGATAGGGATAGCTTTTTGTACTTGGGCATCAATAACTGCTTGGGTGTTTTCTCCTGGGAAGAGGTGAATTTGATGCCAGTAGTCGTTGTATTGGCCACATTCCATGAAAGCAAAGTCGAAAGGCCCAAATTGCTCGATTATTTCACGAAAGTGTAATTTGTAGTCGCCATGATCACTTACCAGATATTTTCATTATTTGTACGCAATGCCGATCCACACCAGAAGGATTTGGCGCGATCACTTAGCCCCCGGCTAGCGAAGTGTCGAGTGAGCGTAAAGGCAATCTAAAGTTAACGACAAAAGGGGGTAGTCAATTATTAACTATTGCAACTCAATGTCCTTCAACAGGTGGGGATGCTGTATATTTAGCAAGAAATCTTTATAATCTTATTTTCCCTGATTTTATCTTTAATGACGAAGATTATTGTAATTCAGATGGCCTTTCAACGCCTAGTTTACCTTCCGAATTGGATCATAATAAAATATTATCAGAGGAAGAAGTGTTGATTTATCCAAATCCAACAAGTGGAGTGTTAGAGTTACAATTACCAAATGAACATCCATATGTTCTTTTAGAAGTAAAAGATTTACTAGGAAAAACGATTATAAAAGAACAAAAGATAATTATCAGTTTGCGAAGAAGATATTAAAAACTCAATAAAATTACTTTAAAGAGGTAGGGGTAACCCTATCTCTTTACACCTATACAACTAGTATTAACCATGAAGTATTTATTTCTTTTGAGCATAGGAATTTTTTATGGGACATTTGTTTTCTCACAAACTCCTTTTGAGATAGAAAAGCGAGATTATATTTGGTTATTTGGATTTGAAGATTTTGGAGGGAATCAAGCTTATTAGCCTTTAGCTGAATATATCAAAGCCACAAAATATAAAGTCATCGAACAATATGCTACAGACCCAGGCCTAGAATCTAATTGTTTGACAAAAGTTTATTATCCATTACAATAAAAACAAACAATTGAACATTCTACGTATAGTCAAGAAAGCGGGGTATGGAGACGTGCCTCGCTATTTTTATTTTGAGTAACAAATAGGTTGTTAGAATGAAAAAAATGAGCTTAGTTCCAGCCTTTTTTTGCATAAGTCTTAATAAAAGCTCAATTTTACGTGCATTTCGGAAAGGACTACTGAAAACAAGGATGAAAAGTTATCTACAGTCCACCTATCTTGAAAGTTGAATTGTTATGACGCAAACTAGCAGAAAGGAAATATTAAGATCAGTAGAAAAATACGTTCGTGCGCACTTCGAACAGAACATTCCAGAAAAATACGTTTATCACAATATCGATCATACGACTGAAGTGGTAAATGCTGCCTTGGAAATTGTGGGTGCTTACCCAGGTTTTACAGCTATTGATCTAGAAATACTAGAAATTGCAGCTTGGTTTCATGACACTGGCTATGATCAAGGTACGAAAGATCATGAGGAGAGGAGTTGTACATATGCTGAGGAATTTCTTCAAGCGGCTAATTATCCGATCGATAGTATTAACCGAATTAAAGGACTTATACGGGCTACTAAGCTCCCTCAAAATCCACATAATCTGTTGGAAGAGATTATCTGTGATGCAGATTTGAACCACTTAGGAAATGATAATTATTGGGTTCGTTGTAGTAAAGTAAGAGAAGAGTTATATACTGCCAAGAATATAACGATGTCAGAAATAGAGTGGATTGACTTCGAATTAGACTTTATGAACGGGCACCAATTTCATACTGATTCAGCAATTGATCTTTATGACAAAAGAAAGCAAAAACATATCAAGGCACTTCGCAAACAAAAATTAAGGCATAACCCACGTCTGGCAGAATTAGTTCGGGAATCCATTTTAGACGAAAAGGATAAAAAGAAGAAAAAGAAGAAAAAGAGCGGCAATACGGATTTAAATCAACTAAACCTTGGTCGTGGTGTTGAGACGATGTATCGGACTACCTACCGGACCCACGTCAATTTGAGTTCCATTGCAGATAACAAGGCAAATATCATGCTTACGGTTAATGCAGTGATCATTTCCATTGTCGTGTCTAATCTAATTCCAGAGTTTGATACCAACAAATATTTAATTCCACCAACTTTTGTTTTATTAATGGTGTGTTTAACCGCCTTAGTATTTGCGATTCTTTCTACCCGTCCAAAAATTACAGAAGGTACTTTCACGAGAGAAGATATTGAACAGAAGCAGTCTAATTTGCTTTTCTTTGGTAACTTTTACAAAATGGAATTAAAAGACTTCCACTGGGGAATGACAGAAATGATTAAGGACAGTGATTTTCTTTATAGCTCTATGACCAGAGATTTGTACTATTTAGGTATTGTATTAGCCAAAAAGTATCGCTTTCTGAGACTATGTTACACTGTCTTTATGTACGGGCTTATTATTTCTGTCCTATTTTTTGGTATTTCGTATGCTTTTTTCAATAATATGCAATAGGATTGATTTTGTATTAGTCTTTTATTAATGTCAAAGGAATTATTGCTATCTTTCAACTTAAATTGTATTTTAACCAATTAAAATAGACGCCTAGACCGAGCCAAAGCGCTTTTTTCACTACAAACCGCCCCCCAAATCCGATTTTCACCCTCAATTTAAAGAAATTACAACTTTCATTCTATGAATAAGGCTCTACTTTTATGGTTGTTTCTTCCTATTCTATCTTTTGCGCAAAGCCAAGGAAGTGAGGGGAAATTAAGGTTTGGAATTTTTGTTCAGCCAGAATCTAATCGAGTACAACTATCTCAACATTTACATCCGAATAGTAGTCAAAGTGAATGGACTTTAGGTTTCAATATTGGAGGTATGATTCAACTTCGATTGGCAAAAAATCTGTATTTTCGAACGGCATTAGCTTCAGGAGAGAGAGCTTATCTATTTAGCGAAATCGTTGATAATGATTCTAATCCTCTAGAGCAGGCTTTGTTGCATTCACATAAGTATACTTTAGAAACTTTTGATATTAACCTTGGGCTCGCTTATGACTTTATTTCGTTTGATAAGTTGGTGATGGGCTTTAGTACTGGTATAGGTTATCAAGTTTATGAAAATTTGTCAAGCCAGCGTATTTTAATGGTAAGTACATCTCAAGAAATTCTAGCTGTAGAAGAAGTTAGTGGAAAGACACCAGAAGGAAATTATAGTATGACTGCGTTTGCTTCCATAAACATGGCATATAGCTTAGGGAAAAATGTGCGTTTATTTTTTGAGCCTATGTATTCTTTTAATATGCAGCCACTGCAGCTGGAAGGTCTGAAAGGTAATCGCTTTCAGAATTTGGCATTTTTGCTAGGCATACGCTTAGATGTTGGCCAATAGTGTAGATTTAGGAACAAAATTTTGAATGAATTGGGGATAACTTCTGTAAATTGACTTTCAGTTTCCCAACTTATTATTGCATCCCTCTTATAATTTGCTAATTTTGCGAAGTTTTATGGTATACTAGGCTGTAAAATGAATCGTTATTAAAAATTGTAAGCACTTCTGAAAAATGCTTTTTTATAGTAAAAGCAATACTCTTTTCAGTTTGTATTTGAAAAAAATAATTATCAAAATGACTAAAAGAATTTTGATCCTCTTGGCTTTTGCCTTTATCATTCCATTCTATCTAGAAGCACAATCTGATGATCCAGTCTTGTTTACTGTAGAAGGTACTGATGTACATGTTTCTGAGTTTAATTATATTTATCAGAAAACAAATGGTGAAAAAGCGAACTACTCTAAACAGTCCGTGGAGGAATATCTTGATTTGTACGTTAAGTTCAAATTGAAGGTGCAAAAAGCACGAGAAATGAAATTGGATACTATTCCTCAATTAATAAATGAGCTAGAAGGTTATCGCCGTCAGTTGGCAGACTCTTATCTTATTGATAAAGAAGTGACTGAAAAACTCATGAAGGAAGTGTATGAGCGTTCTAAGGAGGATATTGATATTAGTCAAATCTTTGTAAAGCTAGCAGAAAATGCAGACGGGCCAACAGAGGAAGCCGCATTAAAAAAAATCAAAGAAGCTCAGAAGCGTTTGGGTGCTGGAGAAGCATTCGATGCAGTAGCAAGAGAAATGTCTGAAGGGCGTTCTGATGCAAAAACAGGTGGTCGCATTGGTTATGTATCGGCACTTTTTCCAAACGGCTTTTATGCTTTAGAAACAGCTGCCTATAGTATGCAAGCTGGTACAATTTCTGACTTAATTCGCACCTCTGCTGGTTATCATTTAGTGAAGGTTCATGATCGTCGTGCCGCTCGAGGCGAAATAGAAGCTGCACATATTCTTATCCGTTTAAAAGGTCGTTCGGAAGAACAGGCAAAGAAAACAATTGATAGTATCTATCAAGTACTTCAGAAAGAAAACAATTTTGAGGCTCTTGCTCAGCAATTTTCAGAGGATAAAAAGTCTGCAAGAAATGGAGGTAGTATTGGCTTTTTCGGTATTAACAAATATGAGAAGACTTTTGAAAATGCAGCTTTCGCTCTCAGCAATGATAATACATATACCGAACCCATAAAGACAGCAGCAGGCTGGCATATTATCAAGCGTATCTCGAAAAAAGATTTACAAGCATATAATATCGAAAAAGGAAGATTAAAGCGTTTGATCGAAAAAGACCGTCGCTATAAAGAAGCGCAAGAAGCTATGTTGGTGCGCATCAAGCAGGAGGCGAATTTTACTGAGTATAAAGATGCTATCAATGCCTTTATGGATACCCTCCCAGATACCTTTACTACCTTCAAGTGGAGAGCTTCTAAAGAAGAGGAAGAAGGAGCAGTCTTTAAGCTTGGTGCAAATACAGTAAGTCTTAGCGAGTTTGATCAATTTTTAGGAAAACAACAGCGTGACAGACTTCGTTTAGGCAGAAGCCTTAAAGACAACCGAAAAGTTGCAGAGCGCCTTTACAATAAATTTGTGGAAGAAAGCTGCATGAAGTATGAGGAAGGCAGACTAGAAGAAAAGTACCCAGAATTTAAATCGTTAATGCGTGAGTATGAAGAGGGAATTATGTTGTTTGAGGCGACAAAAATTGAAGTTTGGGATAAAGCATCGCAGGATACTGTTGGTTTAGAGCAGTTCTTTGGGAAGATTAAAGGAAAGTATCGTTGGGAAGATAGAGCAGTAGTAGAAGAATACAAGATCAGCTCTGATTATGCAAACATGGTTACGGAAGTTGAAGCGTTTGCTGCCAAGAATGATATCGAAGCAGTAAAGACTAAGTTCAATACACCTGAAAGAATGATTGTTCTTGCTAATGAAAAGACCTACGAGAAATCTAGAAATAATACTTTAAAAAACATGGATTGGAAAGTGGGAGCTATCTCAAATGCAAAGAAAAAATCGCCTGGCAAGTTTTTTACCTTCATGAAAATTAAGGAACTATTACCACCAGCAGATAAGACATTAAAAGAAGCTCGTGGATATATCGTAGCGGATTATCAGGATGAATTAGATAAATCTTGGGTAGATCAACTGAGAAAAGAGTACAAAGTCAAAATCAATGATAAGGTATTGAAGGGCTTAATTAAAAATTAAGCCCTTCATAGACCCTACTTCAATGTCTCATGAGAAAACAGTATTTTGCTTGCCTAATATTTGTTTCTTATGAGACATTTCTATTTTGAATATATATCTATGCACTTAAAAATTGCTCTTCCTTTATTATTCCTGTTCTTTTTTATCTTTTTTTCTTGTGGGCCGACCAACGAAAATAGAGATAACGACCGTCTTTTAGCCAAGGCTTCGAATAAATCCCTTTATCTTTCAGATTTGGATGGAATGCTCCCAGAAGGAACCACATCTGCGGATAGTAGTCTTATTATTAATGCCTACATCCAAAGATGGATAAAAGAAACTTTATTATTAAGAGAAGCCGAACGAAGGTTGCCTAATGATCTGAATATTGATCAACTGGTGAGGGATTATAGGGCATCATTGATTCGAGATAATTATGAAAAAGTTTTAGTGGAAGAGTTTTTGGACTCTACCGTCACTCAGACAGAACTGACGGCTTTCTACGAAAAAAATAAGGGGCAGTACCAATTGGATGTGCCCATTGTACGTTGCCATTTTTTAAAGGTTCCTCTACCTGTACCAGAAGAGAGTATGCTACGAGAACTTTGGAATAGCAAAGATACTTCTGATTATAAAAAGCTAATTACCTACAGCAATGCTTATGCTGAGGTACACTCTTTAGAGGATAGTACTTGGCAGAGGATTGATAACTTGGCCTTAGCTTTTCCGAAAGGAACGATAACAGTAGAGAATATAAGTGGCAAAAAAGATTTTACGCAGAAAGATGATAATTATCAGTTTTACTTTAGACTCTTGGAAATAAGAAATAAAAAAGAAATTGCACCATTATCATATATCGAAAATCAAGCAAGAAAAGTAATTTTGCATCGTCGTAAAATAGAGTTGCTAGAAGATAAAAAAGGTCAACTCTTTGATATAGAGTTACGAAAAAATAATGTTGAAATTTTCTATCAGTAAATCTCTAATGAGATAGGTTGAAAAAGTATAAAATAAAAGTGATGAGAATACTAGTTGGTTGTTTAGTCTTTTGTTTTTTTTCTTTTAATGCTTTTGCGCAACAAAAGACCGTTATTGATAAAGTTATTTCTACCATTGGTGGAGAACTGATCTTATTGTCCGAAGTAGAAGAACAGCATGCACTAATGGCGGCACAGAATGGGCAGCTTCCGGCAGATGCACGTTGTGGCATTGTAGAAAATATTATGGTGAGTAAGTTGATGCTCAATCAGGCAAAGTTGGATAGTATCGAAGTTGGAGAGGAAGAAGTAGAAGCACAACTTAATGCGCGTATTGAACGGATCCTAACTTTTATGAACGGTGATATCAGCCAGTTCGAAGCATATTATGGGCAATCGATTGGAGAAGTAAAAGAACAGTTTAGAGAAGATTTAAGAAGTAAAATTACGGTAGATCGCATGAGAGGAAATATCTTATCTAGCGTAACGGTTACCCCTTCGGAGGTTAAAAAATTCTTTAGTGGTATTCCGGTAGATTCTCTACCTTATTTTAACTCAGAAGTAGAAGTAGGTGAAATTGTATATAAACCAAAGGTAAACGCCATAGAACGCAAAAAGGCTGTTGATAAGTTAGAAGGAATACGAAAACGTATCCTAGAAGGAGGAGAAGATTTTGCAGAATTGGCACAGACCTTTTCGGACGACGCGTCTGCGCGTGCAGGTGGTGATTTGGGATGGGCCAAAAGAGGGAAGTTCGTTCCTGAATTCGAGGCAGCAGCTTATCGCTTAGAAGAAAATGAAGTTTCTGACGTAATTGAAACAGACTTTGGGTTCCATATCCTTCAATTGCTGGAGCGTCGAGGTAATTCCATTCGGGTACGCCATATTCTTGTTAAGCCTGAAATTACAGATGCAGACTTGGAACTAGCAAGGATTCACTTGGATAGTGTGCGCAATTTGATCATGTGGGATTCACTGACTTTCTCGCAAGCTGTTAAGCGCTATTCTGACGAAGATGTACAAAGTTATAATAATGATGGCCGTATCATCAACCCTGGTACTGGGAACACTTTCTTTGAAATTGGTGACCTTGATCCAGATATTTACTTCACGATAGATACCATGGCCGTAGAAAGTCTTTCTAAACCTTTTGAGTTTGCTGACCAAATCGGGGAAACGATGTTTAGGATTGTACAACTGCAATCACGTACTGCACCACATAAGGCTAATCTTCAACAAGATTATTCTAAAATTCAAGCTGCAGCAATTGAATCAAAGAAAAATGAATTCATCAATAATTGGGTAGAAGAAAAAATTAATTCCACCTTTATCTCTATTGATGGAATGTATGATGGTTGCCCCAACCTAGACGAATGGGAAAAACGGAAAGATATTCGACCATAAGCCATGAGTGTGAGAAAGGGAAATGAATGCGTTAGAAACTAAATCTACCCTTTCTCACATTCTTTTTTAAACTATTTTACCTCCCTGCCTCCTTTTAATTCTTCTTGGTATTCTTCGAGTAATTCCCATTCTCCATTTGCGGCAAGTCGAGCCTGTGCCGACCAAGTCCCTGGATCATGGATACGATAACGATCGCCAGCTGCATCTAATATGTCTCTCAAGCGGCCAATCTCCGCTTCCGCTAACTGTTGAAAGGAAATGATATCAGCTTCTTTTAGTAAGTGCTCAATTTTAGGACCAATACCTTCAATTATTTTTAGGTCTTCTTCTCTAATAGGAGCAGACTGCTTTATAGCAAATGCATAAGGATTATTTAACTTTTCTTTATGTAGGGCTGCTGCTTGTTCTACCCAGCGGTCTTTCTGAATTCTACCTTTGAAGTAGCCGATCTTCTTGGTCAGTTCCTCAATGCCATTTTCATTCAGACTTGCTAATTGTGCGAAGGTGAAAATACCAATTTCATTAAGTTTTGTTTCTAGGAATGGACCTAGACCCTCTATTCTTGTTAATTCATCTTTTTCTTGCTCGTCAACTAGTATTTTTTCGTTGAGTACTGTTTTTTCAGGTACGAATAGTTCTACCACTTCTTTGGTACTTTTCTTAATTTCTGTTTCTGAGTTGGCCTTGGATAAGCCTGATTTTCTATTCAAATCAGATCCATCTTGAGTTATGGTTTCAACTTCAGAAATAGATCTTTCCGTAATTAATTCATCTCCGATGGGGGCTAATTCTAAAGGTTGGATTTTTTGGTCTTGAAGATCTTCGACTTGTTCTTTTAGTTTTTCGTTTTCTACTCCTAGTTGTTCGATTCTATCTTCCAAACTTTCTAGTTTCAGGCGAGTAGCATTGAATGTACTCTGAAATTGAGCCATTCCATCTAAGTCAGGATGCTCGTCTTTAATGATTATTTTTTGCTTAGTGATTTCTGTATTCTTCGCTTTTAAACCCAAGATTTGGTCATTCATATCTTCTATGGTAGAAGCATAAGTCTTATTAGATGCTTGCAGTTTTTCCAACTCAGATTGCAGCTCAACTACTTGATTGGATAGTTGTGCTTTTTCTCTTTCTAATCTATTAACCTTCGCATCCCTTTCTTCTATATCGAAGCTAGCTTTTTTTAGGTCTGCATCTCTAAGGCCAATTTGCTCTTTTAATGCTTCTATTTCTGTTTCTAACTCACCGAGTTTTTTTTTTAAGTCCTTAATTTCTCGTTTAAGCAGAACAACTTTTCTTGAACGCAAAAGATATCCCACTAATAAACCAAATAAGAAGGCAACAAATAGAATTAATAAAATGATATAACTATCTGTTGTATTGAATCCGTCAAAGTAGTTTGTCATATCAAACTCCATAATCTATATACTTGATGATTAATTGTTAGCAAATTATTGAAGAATAAAGTTTACCCGGCGATTTTTCTGCTGCCCTTCTTCTGTATCATTAGAAGCGACAGGACGTTTTTCTCCTTCTGATTCGATTAAAATTTCAGATTTCACTTCCAGGCTATCTCTGAAGAATACCATAGCACTTTTAGCTCTTCTTTCCCCCAAACCTAAATTATATCTTTCCTTTCCTTTATTGTCTGTATGACCAATAATAGTGAGACTTGAATTTGGATTTAAATCCAGATAGGTTTTTACAGAATCGGCATAGGCAAGAAATGCTTCACCTGGTTCAAAGATATCCGAGTCGAAAGCAAAATTAGCATCAGAGAAAGTCATATTTTTAAAGGTGAAAGCCAATTTCTCAAATTCATCCGGAATAGGAATATATAAGTTAAATAATAATGGTTCCTTTAATTCTTCATCTTCACTTAAGCCATAGTCCATGGTGATTCTATCTTTATCGATACCTCTTTCTTCCAATAATTGACGTACGGCATTTGCTCTGGCCAAACCCAAGTATTCATACATTCCTGAACTTTGTCCTTCTTCACTATATCGTTGAAAGGCTGTTATTCCTAAGTTTTTAGCAGGATTAGTCTCTAAAAAATGAGCTACTGTATCCAAAAACTGCATGTTATTTGCGTTAAGCTGAGGCGAAACCTGAGCAGAGTCAAACACAAACTGGTCATAACCTGAAACAATAACAGTACTATCTCCTTCGGTTAATTGTAAAGTTTGCAATCGAGGATCTTCGACAATTTCTTGCTCCTCCTCACAAAGATTACGGATTTCGCAAACGAAGTACCATCGTGCAAATAAAGCATAAGCTATAAAAAGTAGAAAAACGATAAAGGCTAGAAATCTCATATGTATAATGTGGTTTTTCTTATACCTAGGTTATCAAATGTACATAATAAAGGCTTTCATTCAAAAGGTGTGTTCTATTTTTTACTATTAAGAGGGTAATTATACTCATAAAGAGTGCAACTAGGGAAACAAAATATCAAAAAAGAAAGCTTCAACCTTAGTTGTTTTGAACGATGACTTAGAATATGTTTAAATTGATCATCAATGATTTGAGTCTGCCTACCGGTAAAGGTAAGGTTTTGGCTAAGGCTTTATGATGGACCTTAGGGAGCTAAGTGCCTGCTCCAATCGGACGCCATAGTTTTTAAAGTACTGGGTTTTAGGTAGTATAAAGTTAAAATATGCTCTAAATAGAGTATTTGGTTGTTATATCATTGACAATGGAGGCTTGAATATTTTTAATTGATCAATAGAATGGCTTATTTTTTACAAAATTTCTTGATTTTAAGCTATTTGAATGATAATTGTCTTCAAATAGTATTCGATCAATTAAAAATTACTAACAAAAGCAAGGTGAATCCTCCTATTTTTGTTTAAAACCAAACTTATGAAAGCGATCCATCTTATTATCTTTTCTTTATTTAGTTACCTTTCCACTTTTGGGCAGCCTAGTATAGGCTTTTCAGTTCAACCAAAAATAGGCTTAATATTAGGTAGTAAGCCTAATTTGTCGACTGGGGTTGACCTTAATCTTTTGCATGCCAATCGAATTATTTCCATTGGTGTCCAAGAAATAGAAAAATTAAGTCTAATTCATGGACCAACGACTGTAAAGAAGCATCAGGAAGTTAACATCATGTTAGGCCAGTTTCGGGATAAAGGAAATTTTAGGTTTCATTATCAAGTCGGGATTAGTATGCTAAAGGGTAATAAGCAAAGCCAAAATCTAAAATTTAACCCATCTGCTCTTCAATCTTCTCTTTCAGAACCTTTATTTGAAGTAGAAGAAGAGCTAGCTTCTTTTAATACCATAGGGTTACCAATACAATTAGAGACACAATGGTTGCTGAGTCGATATTTTAGTTTAGGTCTAGAACTTCAAGCTAACTTAAATAATCAAAATAGCTACTTCATACCAACATTCGGTATGGCAATTGGTCATCTTTTTTGGGATTAGTGCTTTAGAATAGTTTCAGTTTTTACCTCGCTGTGCAAACTGCGATGCACAGGGCAACGATCTGCGACTTCCAATAAGCGTGCTATTTGCTTTTCATCTAGATTGCCCTTGATATCGATAATTCTATGAAAATAGTCAATTTTACTTTTGGGATTATCCGTATTCTGGGCATCTTCTTTATAATCTTTGAAATGATCTAAATGAACGGTCACTTCTTGTAAGTCCCACTTTTTGCGTCTTGCGTACATCTTTAGCGTCATTACTGTACATGCACCTAGGCCAGCTGCTACTAATTCATAAGGTCCAGGGCCAAAGTCATTGCCACCTACACTAGCAGGTTCATCTGCAGTAAGGTGATGATGTCTTACCATCACTTCTGTCGTATAACCTTCCCCTGCTAAGCGAACAGCAACGGTTTTTTCTGGTTTTAAAATTTCCTTAGGTTGGATATCTAAGTATCTTTTTGCCCAAGTACCTATTACTTCCCCTGCATATTGGGAATCCTCTTTGTTGGTCAATAAATGGTCAGCACCATCTAGTGTAACAAAACTTTTAGGATGTTTGGCTGCTGAATAGATCTTCGCTGCATTCTCTACCTCTACCGTCATATCTTGAGGAGAATGCATAATGAGCAATGCCCGGTTGAAGTTTTCAAGGTTTGTGGTGAGATTGGCTTCTTTTATATCTTCAAGGAATTGTTTCTTTACGGTAAACGGTCGCCCACCAATTTGAACATTTGCAATCCCTTCTTCTTTAATTTCTTCTATACCAGCAGCAAATAAATGACTTACATGACTAGGGTCAAATGGTGCTCCAATTGTCGCGACTGCTTTGACAGAAGAAAGGTACTCAGCTGCGGCAATCACTGCTGCACCGCCAAGAGAGTGGCCCACCAATAGACTAGGGGCTTGATAATTTTCTTCCAAGAATTTTGCTGCGCTCACTAGATCTTGCACATTAGAGGAGAAGTTGGTATCTGCAAAATCTCCTTCACTCTCGCCTAGCCCCGTAAAATCAAAGCGTAGCACCGCTATCCCATTCAAGTTTAAGGAACGACTAATATTTCTAACTGCTGTCAAATTCTTATTACAAGTAAAGCAATGAGCAAATAGCGCATAAGCTATGGGCTTTTGGTTCACTGGTAATTCCAGTCGAGCGGCAAGCTGCTCTGCAGTTGTATTTTTGAAATAAATTTTATGGGAAGGCATACCTTTGTGTGGTTTTATTTAAGACAAAATACAAAACGAATTCTACAAAAAAGAGGTAAATCCTTAGCTAGAGTAGTAGAAGAGTATTTTTTTGCAAACCCATCGTGGCTACTACTGCTCTGTAGTATTCCTCATGATGTATTGTTATAAAGAAAAGCAATTCCCACCATCGCAGAAAAATAGCTTTAAAGTACGGATTGACGAAGATATTAATCTTATTGTTGAACGATATAAAAACTAGATGCTAGCAGCCTACTGCCCACTGCAAAAAGTCATGCATGATTTTTCCCCATGTATGGGGATTGTGCTGCCCTCCGATAACTTCCACATACTTTATATCTTGGCCTTGTTGGTAGCCCAATTTTTCGAGTACTTTGATCAAGTCGAGGGTATCGTCTATCGCATCAATAATACCATTGTTATTACGATCATCTTTCTCGTCTTCTGTTCCGGCTTGTAGCCAAAATTTTTGATTAGGGTTGCGTGTCGCTTCCGCTAAATAATCGTGTACAATACGATTAGCGTCAGGATCATCTTCTGTAAATTTTTGTGAACGCCACCAAAGTGAGCCAGAGAAAACACCTACTTTCCCAAATATTGTTGGGTTGTTCCAAGCTAAGTCAAAAGCGGATAAGCCACCCAGTGAGAAGCCCGCTACCGCCATATTTGAAGGATGTGTACTGATTTTGTATCGCTGTCGGAGATAGGGGAGTAGTTCTTGTATAATGAATTTTTGATAATCATCTGCTCTACTTCCCCTATCTTTATAATCAGGAATACCAATAGTACCATACTCCTGCATACGATCACCTGCATGTATGCCTATGATAATGGAGCGTTTGATTTTCTTTTGTTCATATAAATCTTCTAGCGTAGAAAGCATAGAAAGTGCTTCCATGTCTTGCCCATCATTAAAAATAATAGTCGGATATACTGTTTCATTAGACGAAAAATATTGGGGAGGAAGAAACACCTCAATTTTGATAGCCCTCCCAAGAAAAGAAGACGGGAAGTTTTGAATTTGATGAACCTCCATTAGATGTTTGCCTTTCAATAAAATATGCTGAAAGATTCGATTTTTTTTAGCTAAAGTTTTTTTCAAAAAACGCATGAAAGAGCAATTTACATTTTGAAAGCAGTCTGTGCTTAAAAATAAGGTTTTGTATAATAATTAGTACACTAAATATTAGTACTTTTGGTGAAAACGAGTTTTGATGTTAAAAGTTTGAATATCAGTGTTTTTGCGTGCATGTATCAAAAAAAGATGTACTTTTGTATAGCTAAGTGTAAAAAATACAATAAGATTAATATTTTGAGCACAAAGCTCCGAATTATCCTCCAATTTATGTAAATTAAGAGGAGGAATAATCAGGAAAATGATAACTAAAAACCCAAAAGGAAGTATTATTTTCTTTTGGTATACAATTAACCAGTAAAAACATTATTAGACCTATGAAGAAGATAGGGATTTTGTTTGGCCAAGAGCGTTCTTTCCCGCAGGCGTTCATTAATCGTGTAAACGAGAAAAAGGTGGATGGTATTACTGCTGAAGCAGTTACAATTGACAAAGTAATGCAAGCAGAACCTACGGAATATGCTGTAATTATTGACCGTATTTCTCAGGATGTTCCATTCTACCGTGCATATCTAAAGAATGCGGCACTTTGTGGAACAGCTGTTATCAATAATCCATTTTGGTGGAGTGCCGATGAGAAGTTTTTTAATAATGCATTGGCTGTAAAATTGGGTGTGCCTGTCCCGAACACAGTATTATTGCCTTCTAAAAAACACCCAGACGACACGACGGCATCTTCTTTTAGCAACTTGGCTTTCCCGCTTGATTGGGACGGTATCTTCAAATATATTGGTTTTCCTGCTTTTATGAAACCATTTGCAGGTGGTGGATGGAAGCACGTTTATAAAATAGACAGTGCAGACGAGTTTTTTGAAAAATATAATGAAACGGAGCAATTAGTAATGATGCTTCAAGAGGCAATTGATTTCACTTCTTATTTCCGTTGTTACTGTATCGGGCGTAAGCATGTAAAAATTATGCACTATGAGCCACGTAATCCTCATCATTTGCGCTACGACGCTAATCATGACGTTTCTGATGAAATGTTGAAAACAATCGAAGATTATGTGATCAAGCTGAATGAAGGCTTAGGTTATGATTTTAATACAGTAGAATTTGCCATCCGTGATGGTGTTCCTTACGCTATTGATTTTTGTAATCCAGCTCCAGATGCGGACTTAAACTCAGTAGGTCAAGAAAACTTTGATTGGGTAGTTGAAACAGCAGCGAATTATGCAATCGAGCGTGCACAGGCACTGGTGCCTGGTAAAGATAACCTTTCTTGGGGTACTTTCATGACAGATGCAGTTGGTGCAGCTATGAAAGCAAAGCCTGTTGCTAAGGCAAGTAGAAAGACAACTAAAGCGGCACCCAAGAAGAAAGCGACGCCCAAAAAAAAGAGATGATTCAAAAGCCAAGCTAATGGAAAGAATGATTGAAGCTAGTGCTGCTGAAAACGATGATTAAAAATGTTTGGCCTCCCTTTATTACATCATTTTTATACACCGGAATTACCAATCATGAAGTGAGTAATAAAGTGGCCAAGCATTCTGTAGTGGTTTACTTTTTTGTCATCTAGGCTTAACCGCTTATACAAATATTTTGTTTGTTCCACCCTTATTCGCTTATTTTGCGCGAAAATTATTTCCTGTTCAATAATTTTTGAAGGAATCATTTTGCCAACATAAACACACTATTATGTATTTAGCGCGATTGGCTATACTGGATATGTATGAAGGCACACCCAACCAAGGGATGCGCTGTATCCAAGAAATTGTAAGCCGCTTTGACCATCAGCTTGCAGAATGGAAGGTATTTGATGTAAGGGGGAAAGCAGAAGTACCGGATTTGTCTTATGATATCTATATCTCTACTGGAGGCCCTGGTAGCCCACACGAAGGTGATGGGATATGGGATGCTGCTTTTTATAATTGGCTGCAGTCTGTATGGAATTGGAATGTAACTCTAAATAAGGAGGCAAAAAAACAGGTGTTTTTTATTTGTCATTCTTTTCAAATGGCTGTCAAACATTTCCAGTTAGCTGAAGTATCTCGAAGGCGGTCTCCATCTTTCGGAACTTTTCCTGTGCATATGACAAATGTTGGAATTGCTGATCCATTATTTGAGGGATTGATCAATCCATTTTGGGCAGCGGATTTCAGGCACTGGCAAGTGATTCAGCCAAATATGGATAGAATAGAGGAAATAGGAGCAGAAATTTTGGCTTTGGAGAAGATTCGTCCACATGTACCACTTGAAAGAGCCATTATGGCGATTCGATTTTCCGAAGATATCTTCGGAGTACAGTTTCATCCTGAAGCGGACCCGGACGGGATGTTGAAACATTTTCTCGATCCAGAGCGCAGGAAAACAGTTATCGAAGAGCATGGTGAAGAAAAATACCTTGGAATGATTGAGGATTTAAATGATTCAAGTAAAATTCAATTAACACACGAGATAATTTTACCTCAGTTTCTCAATCGAGCAATTAATATTTTTCAAAAAGAAGAAATAACTGCTTGATGAGATCCAATCAACCTTCCAAAAATGAAAAACTATAAAAATCTTTGGAAGGTTGTTTAAATTATAGACCCTATGATCTCTAAAATTCGTACGCAGTACAATCAAGCTTTTACTCAAGAGAAATACCAGCAATTTTTAGACTGGATCGCTACTCAATATGACCATAGAGCGCCATTTCCAATCGCCGAAACACCAGTCTTTGTTCCACAACAGTTAAAAGAGCGACTCATTCAGGCTTGTGAAGAAATCACAGATGTGATTGTACAGCCTAATTTTAAGGAATTGTCAGAGAGTGCCGTATTAGCTGGGCAGAGAATGCCTTCTGAAACGCCACATACCACTTTCCTTCAAATGGATTTTGGTATCTGTTTGGATGAAAATGGGGACTATATTCCTAAACTCATCGAAGTACAAGGTTTCCCTTCTCTTTATTTCTTTCAGCATCTAGTGGCTACGGCTTACCGCAAATTCTTTGATATTCCGGCTCATTTATCTCATTTATTTAATGGATATACAGCAGAGTCATACATTGAAAAATTGCGGGAGATTATCGTAGGAGATCATCATCCTGAAAATGTTATCCTCCTAGAAATTGAACCAGAGAAGCAAACCACAGCTATTGATTTTTATGCTTGTAAAGCTATGCTTGGTATTCCTTTTGTTTGTGTAAGTGAGTTAGTGAAAGAAGGAAAAGAAGTCTTTTATCACAATGAAGAGGGCAGAAAAATTAAAGTAGAACGCATCTTTAATCGGGTGATTTTTGATGAGTTAATCAAACGCGATGACTTGAAGCGCCAGTTTTACTTTACAGAAGAGGCCGATGTAGAATGGATTGGACATCCACACTGGTTCTTCAGAATCAGTAAGCATACCCTCCCACTCTTAGATAGTCAATATGTACCTAAATCATATTTTCTAAATGAACTAGAAAGCTTCCCTGAAGATTTGCACAATTATGTATTAAAGCCATTGTATTCTTTCGCAGGAACGGGTGTGATTATCAATCTAAATCGCCATGATTTAGAAGCGATTAAAGATCCTGAAAATTATATTTTACAACGCAAGGTTACTTATGCACCTGTTGTAGAAACACTCAATCAGCCTGCTAAATGTGAAATTAGGATGTTGATGTTGTGGGAAAAAGATGCACCAAGACCAGTAATTGTTAATAACCTAGCTCGATTGAGCAAAGGTGAAATGGTAGGGGTACGTTACAATAAAGGAAAAGATTGGGTAGGAGGAAGTGTAGGTTTCTTCCCTCAATAGGTTATAAAAGGCTCTGTTCTATCTTAATTTAAAACAGAGCCTTTCTATTTTATTCTCCTGGTACTACATGATCATAGCTTAATACTCGCTTCAGCAGCCATTGGTCATTGTTTAATACCCAAAGATGGGTGAATTGGGCGGTACTCGTCAGATAGATAGGTTTACCTTCTTCTTCTGCATAGAATTCATGCACCCCTTTCTGGATAGCCCCATATAATTGACCATTGTTGTACAATGGATATACTTCCAAACTTTCAGCAACTAGTTCTCGTGTTGCTTTATAGCTCATTTTACAAAGGTTGGGCATATTTTTAATGAACGTTTCCTTGGAGTCCATTATTCCACTTTGGTCGTGGTAGAATTCAAAATCATCATGGATGATCCTACGCAATTGAGCCGTATCACATTGGTTGTAACCTAATTGGAAGAGAAGGCTGTCTTTTAATTGTAATTCCTCAAATAACTTTGATGAAGCATCTTGTGCAAATAGAGAAGTAGTCCCTAATAAGATCACTAAAAGACTGAATAAAAACTGGTTCATAACATCTATTTTCGGGTGATTAATAGCTTAGTGGGCTAGCTTCATCGAGTTGGTCGGCAGGTTCTTCATCCTGATGCCTGTCGATTTTGAACATACTCGAAGATTGAAAATACGGTTTAATAGTAGTTGGCCAATACTCGACTAGGGCAGTTACCACTTTTTTACTTTAGGCTAACTCCTCAAAGGTATCTGCCTTATTTTCATGCGGGCGGTGTGCACAAGGAAAGTCTTTTTCAATCAGTAAATGCAATTGCCCTAAGGTGTCTTCAATGCCTACTTGCTCTGTATTGATCCAGTTTTGTGCGATCCTTTCAGGCAGATGAACTGCTAGGCTTGCTTCTTTATATTGTACTTGAAGACGCTCTACTGGGCCTATTTCTAAGGTAAATATTAGGGTATTCCCTGTCGGGAAATGAAGTATTTCTGCTACTTTTTGCCCTTTTGCTAATAGCGCAATATCTGATTTGCGTACTCTTAACCTTATACTATCTTGTGTGCATCGTATCTTCATAAATAAAAAATATTACTCAAAGCTATAATTTTTCTTCTATCCACAATGTGATCATACTCACTAAAAATACTAGAAAAAAAGGCCAAGTTGGAAATGCTTCTTTTGAAGTGATGTAGGACTGTTCATTTTCTTTTTTAGCCAATCTTTGCTCTTTTAAAGCTGAAAAGTGATATGAATTGGCTTTTATGACGGCTGCTTGCCGTCGATCGAGCCATTCCTTTTCTCCACTTACGTAAAATGGAAAGCTGCTTTCTCCTTCTAGATAGGCTTGATGCCAGCCTTCTTCTTTAGGTATAAAGTTAAGCTCCCATCTTTCTTCATCAAAAGGATATTGCATCGCTGGGATTTCATACGTGGCATTACCATTTTGGATAAAAACTTTAGGACTTGGGGTAGAACTTAAGAACCTTAGTTTTAGGGGCTGATGAATAAGTATTGGCCGCTCTTTTGGTAAAGACCATTGGGTATTATTGAGCTTTTTTCGAGCTACTTTTTCTAGTATGTTTTTCCAAATTTTGTGGTAAGTCTCTTCTTGGCCATCTAGCTGTAATAAATAGCTGTTTTGTATTAATAGTAATGCTTTTTGGCCAAACAATATTGGTTTTGTTGCAGCGAATATCTTTCCATTGGCTTCCGCTAAAGTTATGGTGCCAAGTGAGGGTGGAATATCAACAGCTTGCCTCTGCAGAATAAAGAAATCTTTATTTATAGGTAAACTTATTTCAGGTGTGCCTTTTTTCATACTAAATGCTAACCAACGCCTTTGAATACTCGAAGGAATATCGTCAATGGGCATATCCATCCATACGCAAACCCCTAGACCTTCATTGACTGCATTGTGCAAGGTATTTCGTTCTGCTTTATCCATTTGCATAAGTGCACTAGTTGAAATAAAGAGGAAATCAATTGGCCGGAGTGTAGCAGTATTTAGGCGACTTAACGGATAAGATGATTGATTATAAAAGTCTGTTTTGAATTTATCTTTAGAAATGCTTGATCGCATGGCCACTGCAAACCCTTGGTCTACTAGCCAGTTTTTGAGGTATTTTGTCTCAAAATTAGGGGCATTATTAATGATTAGGCTTTGGATAGAACTAGGTGCAGTAACATGAACACCAAAGTGCCCAAGTGTATCTTTTTCATTCTCTAGGAGAGAATACCGATAGCGTCCAGCTTGATTGATTTGAAGCACTTTCTCTAAATTATATAAGCCTTCTTCTTTAGCCATTAATAATTCTTCTTTACCATTTGGACCTATCAATTCTAGTTTCTGAGAGGGCCTTTTCGAAAGGTACTTTCCACTAATTTGAAAGGGTCTCCCCATTTCTATTTCATAGGGCTGCTTCAACTCTAATATTCCGCCGTTTGTAGCGGATTGAAACTTATCGATATGAAAGGAGTCCAAATAGGACAAATCTGATAAGGGCAATCCAACACCAAATAGCTGTAAATGCTGTATATCGGGATATTTATCTTTTAGGATGCTGATATGAGGAATAGCTATCGGGGCTTCTTCAGCAAAGAAAGCTTTGGAGTAATCTTTTGATAATACAAAAACTGGTTTACCATTAGCATTTTCGACAAGACTGTCCAATGGCGCGTTTGCAGTAGCTATTATAGCTGTTCTATTTGGGATTTGCACTTTTTTAAAGGGCTGCAAAAAGATCATTAGAAGTGCAATAACTGCTAATAAATTTGCCGAAAGGCGAATGACTAAAAAGCGTTGATTTGCTCTCTGATAGGCTCGCCAAAGCAAGAGGATGATTAACAGGGATGCTATCCCGATGCCCAAGTATTGTAACAGTGGTTCTTGTTTGAATGAAGATGATATGGGGTGCCAGTAATTCAATCGGTGATTGCTTTGAGATAAAGTTCTTTTAATTGGTGTTTGCCTCGCTTGTCTTTTTGTGGTTTTTCGTAAGTCGGAACCATTGTAGAAAATGCTCTTTGAATATTTTGAACATACTCTAGAAATTGATCCACTTTTATTTCTTTTTCCATTATGGAACGAAGTTGTTGTAATTCCAACAGGAAATTATTCTCCTGTTTTAGCACAATTGACGCCAATTCTTCCCCTGCTTGTTGTAGTTGCAGCTTCTCTTCGGGCCTTGGGTATCGAAAGTCGACTTTCATCTGCTCCAATATAGAAATGGATGCTTGGATGTGGGGATATTTGGCCTTAATAAGCTTCTTTTTCTTATTCAAAGGTGCTTGAATCTCGTCCAACTCTCCGCTTAATCGTTTTTCTGCTACTTTAATCTCTGGTGGTTCGAATCCAACCCTTTCTACATAAACACGCGAGGCTTGCTGCACTTCTTTAATCAACTTCAGGGCTTGATATTCGTAGGGTAGTGCCTTTTGGGGTTCACCCATTCTTAAGTGTAGTTCTGCATCCCACATATTGGCGAGGGCTGCTCGAAGTTTGGCCGTTGTTGCAGCATCAAAGAAGGTCGCTTCTTCTGCAATATCGTGCACATGGTAGTAAGGAAGCAAAGCTTCTTCTACTGCTATTGGTGAGTTCGTAGCCCTATCATTTTGTGAGGAACCATGATGGTGTCCTTCGTGTGGATTTTTTTTGGCTTTAGGAGCCTCTTTTTTATTGGACTTTTGCGCAACATCTTTATTATTTGCTTCGCCATCTTGTTTATGGTTTGCTAAATATAAAGAAGCTCCCATCACTTTGACAGTTGTGCTGTCATGTGCGCAGGTTTCATCATGAACATGATCAGGGAAGTCCGCTGCGCCATTTTCTCCGATTACAGTTTCAAACTCTTCTCCAAGGAATTGGCCATATCTTAATCGCAGTAACTTTTGATCTGCAGCAATATTATTACTAGCATTTTGGAAGGGATTAGCGGTCATTTCTCCCTTTCGGGAAATCAGCCGCTCGGTATCGATAATGATTTGGCGTTGGCTTCTGAAGTAGTCTGGCATGCGGTTGATGGCCATTCTACCGTACATTTCTTTGGAAACTTTAGTGGTGTCCTCAAAAGCAATAATATATTTATAGGTTTTGCTGAGTTGTGGATCAGGTGTGCGATTGTCAATGGCTTCGACATGAAGGTACAGTTCATCTCCTGGTTCCATGCCTAGTTCCGTTAGTTTTATGGATTTTTGGAGATTATATTCCTTCTTTTGCCGATTGAAGTTTTGTTGAAAGGAAAGTGTATCGTCTTTAAAAGTAACGGATTCGCCTTCTCCTTTACTTAAGGTTGCAACGATGTAACTATTGGAGATGCCATAATCGTCTTTGAGTAAGGTATTGAACGTAATGGTTTTTTCTTTGGTAAAAACATATTCTGCAAATTGAGATAAATTATTCACTTCAATTTCTACTGCTAAATCTTTAATGATATTGAGTTGATAATAATCGCTTTTGTGCCAATTGTTGTATTGGTCTTGAAAATGTAGACTAAAAAACTGACTCTCTTTTAGCGTTTGACTAGTGATCCAAGCATTATCGTTGCTCTTATTGAGCGGAAGTTCTTTACCTTGCCCAAACACTAATTTAGCGGCAGCTACCGAACCTTCAAAACGCACCTTCCACTGAACATTCGAATAATAAGGAATACTAATTTCCTGTGCGCTACTTTCAAAGCTAGGCAAAGCAGTATAGGCTGGAGGTTGAATATTTATTTGTAGTGTTTGTATTTCAGGGATGACTTGAATCGTATCATTTGCCGAAAGGCTAGAATGGTTAGTATTGGTTGATCGTTTGATTGCTTCCGATGAATGAAAAAATGGTTTTGTCAAAGGCCAAAGCAAGAGCATGATAGTTGAAATCAGCAAAGCTGCGAAAAGTGTGTAAACCGACTTCCTTGATATAGGAAATGCAATGCTGATTTGATTCAAAGCCTCCTCCACTTTTTGCTTTTGCAAAAGCGATAAGCTAGAGAGCTCCTCATCTGATGAGCTTAATAAACTAGAGCTATGCTCTAAAGAAGGAAAGCGATTGTCCAATTCATTAGTAAACGATTGGAGGTTATTTTGTTGTTGCCTATTTCGCGAAAGCGAAAATAAACTGACGAATAAGAGTATTAGTAAACTATACCAACCCAAAATTAAAGACAAGAAAATAGTGATAGGAAGACTTATAGATAAAGTAAAAAGCAAAGACTCCAGCTGCTTGCTGCGCAACCAATGGGTGAATAAGTCTTTGATATCTTTTTCTTTCTCCATTATAATATGATACAATTTCCTTTTGCAGAATAAGGGTTAATTATTGCCAATCCAAAAACGATCTACTAAAAATAAGCCCAATAATAGGATCCATAAAATACTATCAAAACGTCTAGAAGCTTGTTTTTGATCATTAAAACTAAGCCTTTCTTGAGCCTGATAACTTGATGTCGCCAATTGAGTATCCATTATTCGCCTATCCAATTGCTTGATATGGGCTGGAATAAATGAATCCAATAATATTGGTAACAATTCCTGAACCATAGCTGCATCATTCGCTTCTTGATAATGCAAGTTTTGAAGAATGGAAATGCTATTGAGTTCTCGGCTAAAGTATTGGGTTGTGTATGCTGCAATTTCTTCTTGAAAGATAAAATCTGGCTCACTTGAATCTTCAAGAATCTTCACTCCTGTATACTCTTGTATTGCTCTTATAGCTGACCTTAGATAGTATAGATTCTCTTTTGAAATACTGGTAATATCTATGCTTACACTAGCTTGGTTTTCAACGAGAACTTGCTGGTTTGAAGATTCAATCATCCATTTATTAGGTGAGTTTTGCTGAATTTTCAAGCTTGGTAAGGGCGATTCTAGTGCAAGATTCTCTTCTTCTTGAAGATCAATAATTTCTTTGACAAAAGAGAAAGATGTATTACTCGGAAGAGCAAAAAGTAGGGTAGCTCGATTTCCTCCTGCTTTCCATGCTTTGAGCAAAATAGGGCTTTCTTCTTCTTCAGGAATAGGCTGCCAAGCAATATGAAAAGGTAAAGTTGGGCGACTAGTCATAAAATCTTTTTGATAAAGATTAGAAAATATAAGTACGCTATCTGGCCTATCATTTTGTACTGCTAGCTGTTGCAGTAATGCCCAATGATTATTTAAACTTTTTGTACTTTTTTCTTTGGGAAATTGAGCTTGTAAATATCGAATGTCATTCTTTGTTTTGCTTAAGCTATCCAGTATCAGTTGGAGACTGTTCGATATTTTAATTTGAGGATCTACTAAAATCCATTTGTTGCTATAGGTTTCTTGCTCTTTATTGGGCCAAAGATATTGCAAAATTAATAGGCAAAGGCAAAGTAGCATAAGTGTGCGTACTAAAAAACGCCAAAAATCAGAAAATTGAATCCTATTGATTTTGCGTTGCTCTTGCTCTGGAATCCATTGAATACTTCCGACTAGAATGGTTCGTCCTTCCTTGCGATTCCACAAATGAATGAGCAATGGTACGAATACTGCCCAACCAATAGGCCAACAATCTGGATGTAGAAAGTTTTGCATAAGTTAATTTCTGGAATGGATTCTTTTCTTTAAAAAATAGGGAAGGATGCTACCCGGACTTTCTTGCATATTCACCAATAAATAATCCATTTGCATAGTAGTAAATTGATCTTTCAACCCATCTATCCTTTCGCTCAGAAGTTCTTTATATTTCAACCTATCTTCTTTACTTCCTAGCTGAATACGTTGCTTCGTTTCCAAGTCTTCTAGCGTAACACTGCCTTTAAAAGACATTTCCAGTTCATTCTGTCCCATTAAATGGAAGAGGATGATTTCTTGTTGAGGTCTTCGGTAGTTTTTTAGGGTTTGGAAAATTTCGTCATGATGCTCATACAAATCGGTAAAAAATAACAAAAGATGTTTTTCTTTTTTTGAGGTTGTAGGAGCGAAGTGGTTTGCTGTATTTGGAAACTTTCCACTGCAGTTTAATTGCAATAATTGATACAGTAGTCTTTGGAAAAATTTTCTACCAGGTTTAGGTCCTAGCCTAGTGATTTGATGTTCATTCATGCTTTGTAAACTCAATCGGTCCCCTTGTTGTAGGGCCAGCCAGCCAATGGTAGCTATCAAAAAACGGGCATAATCTATTTTTTGCAAACCACTATCTTCATGAAGCATGGATGCGCTTGTATCTATTAAAAACTGAACATGGATATTTTTCTCTTGTTCTGCTTCTCGGATGTAAAATCGATCTGAACGAGCATACAACTTCCAATCCAACATCCTAAGGTCATCTCCTGACTGATAGGTTCTGTAGTTGCTAAACTCCATGCCAGCGCCTGTTCTTTTGCTTTGGTGTAGACCAGGCAAAAAAGAGGCTACGGTTTTTTTAGCTAAGAGCTCTAAGCCTTTTACGGAGTGCAAGTATTTCGGTAGTAAGAGTTCATGGATATTATTCATGACTTATCGTTTAACTTGCTCTAACAGTTGTCGAATAAGCCAGTCTGGACTTTTTTCTTCTGCTTCTGCCTGGAAGTTGAGTAAAATTCTATGTCTTAATACAGCTAATGCCACTTTCGTTAAATCCTCAGGAATAACGGCAAATCTGCCATGAAGCAAAGCATGCGCTTTTGCTGCAAGGATCATTGCCTGGCCAGCCCTTGGTCCGGCGCCCCACTGCACCCATTCTTTGACTAGTGCTAAATCAGTACTAGCGGGACGCGTTGCTCTAACGAGGTCGCTAACGTATTGGATGAGTTGGTCACTAATACTCACCTCACGCACCAAGGATTGGATGCTGATAATATCTTGTGCATGAATCACGCTTTGTACTTCTATGGCTTGCGTTCCAGTTGTCGCTTTAAGGATGTTGAATTCTTCTTGAGCCATAGGATAGTCAATCACAACGTATAAAAGAAAACGGTCTAGTTGGGCTTCAGGAAGTGGGAATGTACCTGATTGTTCGATAGGGTTTTGGGTAGCTAAAAGGAAGAAAGGAGGCTCCATGCTATAGGTTTGACCTGCATAAGTCACGGCCTTTTCTTGCATGGCTTCTAGCAGTGCTGCCTGTGTTTTGGGCGGTGTTCTATTGATTTCATCGGCTAGTATGATATTAGAAAAAATGGGCCCTTTTTTGAATTGAAATGAACGTTCACCAGTGCTTGCATTAGTTTGGAGTACTTCCGTACCAATGATATCTGTAGGCATAAGGTCTGGCGTAAATTGGATGCGTTTAAACTGCACATTTGTGGCTTTCGCCAAAGTGCGAATCATCAGTGTTTTAGCGAGGCCGGGTACTCCTTCTAGGAGGACATGTCCTCCTGTCATAAAAGCAATTAATAGTTGATCAATAACTTCTTCTTGACCAATAATGACCTGTTGAATGCTTTTCCTCAATTGAGGAATTTTATCTAATAGTTGCTGAATATCTTTTTTCATATTGCTTATTGAATAGGGGTACAAACTTCTATTAAGAAGCCGTTGATATCTCTTAGGTACCCCACTTTTTGTCCCCAAGGTTTTTGAACGACTGGTTCTTCTTCTATCGCTCCTGCTGCAATGGCTTTTTGAAAATCTGTTTCAATGTTTTCAGTGGTAAAGGCCAATTCGATGCCAAATGGCTTTTGCTGTAAAGAGCTTTTTTGAAATCCCTTACTGAAATTTGTTTCAGCAAGCTGTAGAGATGCAAATGCTAAAGTCGTTTCACCAGAAATGAGCTCGCCATAATCTCCTTCTGGAGTACTAAACTTCTTTTGAAAGCCAAATGCAGATGCATAAAAAGCGATGGTTAGATGCACGTCTTCTACGTAAAGGATGGTATATGCAAATTTCATTCTTTAAGTTTTAAGCAGTCATAGCATAAACGACAATATTTACTGCAAAGCGAGTATTATCGATCGCTAACCAACGTTTATTTCGGAAATCATAATCCCATTCACAACCATAATCTTTATTGCTGTATAAAACGCCAATGCGATCATTGATCATAATGGCTTTTAAATAATCGTGAATTAGATCATCTCCCCAGCCATTCAACTCAATGGAAGTATTGGGAGGCCCCTCTTCGAAAGAAAAGAAACAATGATAAATCTCGTGATCATTAGGTATCTTTTGAAGAGCGGATGTGCCAAAGATATCGGCCATTTGGCTTTCAAAAGACTTGGCAAACAAACCATCAATATCATGATTGCAATCATCCACAAATACAAAGCCACCATTTTTTACATATCGTTCAAAATTACTGCGTTCTTCTTCTGAAAACTCCACTAATTTATGACCACTAAGGTAGCAGAAAGGACTCTTAAAAATAGCGCTACTACTCAGTGGGACAACTTTTTCTTCTACATCAACAGGAATAGTGGTGTATTCTACTAATGAGTTCAAAACATTAGAGGGCATGCGCTGATCGGTATTCCAATCACCAGAATTGTACTGCAATCGAGTAAAAAAGAAGGCATTGGCTTCAAATTGCTTCAACCGAGCCTTTAGTTTTTTAGTATTGATATGCATTTGTTAAAGAATTCAATCATGAAATCTAGCTTTTTTTTGCTCGTTTTAATAACATTCATTTGATCTATAAGTCTGTGCTTTATGCGTTTTGCTACTCTTTTGATCCTCTTTTTGATATTGCCTTTATCTTCTTATAGTCAGTATCGTACTGAATTTGGTATTGATATCATTTCTCCTATTATTTTGGCTTCCGGAGCTAATGCACGTCCTACCCAACTGGAGTTAATTTATAAAGAAGATACAGGTGAAAAAGATTTACGATTTAAGTTTTTTATTACTTCTAATTTTGATGATTTTGAGCTAGTCCGAAGAGTTGATATGGATAGCTCGCAATTTTATAATTATGCCGTACCTACTAGAACCTATGGTATAAATATAGGTCTTGCTCCTCATTTTAGTATCCAAGGGCTTCAATTATATTACGGTTTCGATGCCAATATTGCACTCAATGAAAGTTATACCGCAGTAATGGCAAGTGCATGCGATCCTTTGAAAGATTTGCCTCTTTGTGATCAATTAAGAAGCCTAGATAATAATCATTACACCTTAGGAATCATTCCTTTCCTCGGCGGAAAATTAGACATTACCGAACGACTTTTACTGACTATAGAATTTGGGACAGAACTTGCCTTCTTTTTAGGTAACCACAATTATTATGCAGGAAACGACACTGTCAAGAAACAAAAAATCAATTTTTTTGCACCCCAATTTGATCGCTTATTGAATGATATTGCCCTAAGCTATCGCTTTTAAAACACAAGGCAAAGCTTTTGCTCTGCCTCGTATTTTTTGATTATATCGCGTCAGATAAACTGGTGAAAGTAAAGTCTCTGATTTTCATTGGTGGAATTAAATTACCACCTGTACGCATGGGTTTACCCAACTTCTCTAAGTTGTTCAACATGATAATTGGGCTTTCATTAAAACGCATATTTTTGATGGGATACTTCACCTCTCCATTTTCGATAAAGAACGTACCATCACGCGTCAAACCAGTATATAATAATGTTTGAGGGTCGACAGAACGGATATACCAAAAGCGAGTGACTAAAATACCCCTTTCTGTACTTTTGATAAGGTCATTAACGGATTCCGTACCACCCATCATAATACCATTGGAAGGGAAAGGCACGGGTTGTTTTCCTTGTTTTTGAGCCCAATATCTGCTGTAGAATAGGTTTTTAACTACTCCTTTTTCAACCCAAGTACGTTTTTCAATTGGCTGTCCATCGCCAGACCAAGTTGATCCAGGAACAATTTCGTTCATGGGATCAGAGTAGAGGGTAATTCGATCATCTACAATTTTTTCACCCAATTTTGTTCCACCACCTTCTTTTGACAAGAAGGAACGGCCTTCATCGGCCGAGCGAGCACCCATGCTATAAAACATGTTGCCTACTAATCCAGAAACTGCTGCTGGTTCTAAAACTACAGTGTACTTCCCCGGTTCAATTGCTTTTGCATTAGCGGACATAGCTGCTTTTGTAACAGCGGTTTCTGTCGCTTCCATAATATTGAAATACTTCAAATTATTGACATCTCTACTCACCCAACCAGAACCTGTTCCATCTTTCGTACGAACGGTAAGCGTGAAATTTAGATTGGTAGATTTATCATAAGCAAATAGTCCTTTAGAATTCATGATCGCAGAAAAACCGGCACCATCTTCTAAGAAACCAGCCCCGACTAATCCTTTTTGTTTTATGTATTCAATACTTTTTTTGGTTTCGCTTGCGCGAAATTTAGGTACGATATTGGCCACGTTGTCAAAATAAGTATTGGAAGGAGCAAAATCTCTAGGCCCGAGTGGTTCCATGTATTCTGGGTTTTCAGGCGATAGCTTTGCAAGCTCTTCCGCACGTTTTACAACGGCTCTGAGTGATTTTTCATCTAGTTCATTGGTGGTCGCGGTACCTGTTCTTTTGCCGTAAGCTGCTGTGACAGCTAAGGAAATATTAGATTCCATGCCTGCTGTTGAAACGGTATTTCTAGCATAACGGATATTACCACTATTATTACCACCCAGTGAAACGGAGCAATGATCGGCAGTAGAGTAACTTACTAGTTTTTTTAGTATGTCATAGGCCTGATCTTTGGTTAAAATAGCCATGAATGAGTTATTTAGACAGAGTGGAAACTCTGGAAAATTAGAAAATGAATTAGATCTTTCTTGCAGTATTGATCACATTGACACCATCAAAACGAGTAGTAGCGCTACCATGTGAAACTGCGCTAACTTGTGATGGCTGCCCCTTTCCATCAAAGAAAGAACCAAACAAGCGATAATCACTTTGATCACAAATTTTGGTGCAAGAATTCCAGAATTCTTGTGTATTAGATTGATAGGCGACGTCATTTAGCATGCCTTGAATCTTACCATTTTTAATTTCGTAGAAAACGGTACCACCAAACTGGAAGTTGTAACGTTGCTGATCAATAGAGTAAGAACCACGACCGGCAATGTAAATACCTTTATCTACATCTTTGATCATATCTTCTACGCTATATTTTTCTTTCCCTGCTTCTAGTGAAACATTTGGCATACGCTGAAATTGTACAGAACTCCAGCTGTCTGCATAGCAGCAGCCATGGGATTCTGATTCATCAATAATTTTCGCTTGATCCCGGATGGCTTGATAATTAACTAGGATACCATCTTTTACCAAGTGCCAACGCTTTGTGGCAACCCCTTCATCATCATAACCTACAGCACCTAGGGAATGTTTCTGTGTTTTATCTGCTACTAGGTTGACAATATTGCTACCATAATTAAACTTCTTTGTTTCCCACTTATCTAGTGTAGCGAAGCTCGTTCCTGCATAATTGGCCTCATAGCCTAATACTCGGTCTAGTTCTAGCGGGTGGCCTACGGATTCGTGGATGGTCAAACCAAGGTGATTGGGCTCCAGCACCATCGTATATTTACCAGGCGTTACAGACTTGGCTGTAAGCATTTCCTTCGCTTGCTTAGCAGCATTGACGGCATCTTCTTTGATGTCATAGCTGTTTTTGTACAAAGTTAGTCCTGTACCTGATGGCCCAGCAATTTTATCTGCTTTCTTAGGAATCATATATTCATAGCCCATACCCATTGGTGCACTCAAGGCTTGGCGACTCTTGAATTTCCCTTTTTTAGGATCGATACAGGTTACGGTAAATGTGGGCCAGATACGATGGATATCTTGGTTAATGTAAGAACCTTCAGTAGAGGCGAAGTACTTCTTTTCATTGACTTGGAAAAGGGCAGAATTGACATAAGTTGCACCATTCTCCATTGCTGCGGCATTCGCAGAAAGTAGTAAGTCTACTTTTTCTTTAACTGGAACGTCAAAGGCGTTCCGTTCGATAGGTGTTTTCCATTCTACATCACCATAACCCTTCACAGGTACTAGTTGTACGGGCTCTTCTTGTAGTGTAGAATTAGCTTTAGCAATCATGACAGCTTGTTTGGTTGCTTTCATGATACCCTCTTCTGTTACTTCATTCGTTGCAGCAAAGCCCCAAGTACCATTGGCAATAACGCGGATACCTGCGCCATAAGATTCGGTATTTACGAGGTTTTGTACACGATCCTCTCTTGTGAATACATATTGATTACGATATCTACCGATGCGGACATCAGCATAGGAGGCGCCTTCGCGTGTAGCGATGTTGAGTGCAACATCTGCCAAACGCTTATTGATCATAGCGTCAAATTCGGCAGGCATGGTATCAAGTGGTACCGAATGGCTAAATGCAGAAACAGGAACAGCCATAGAAGCTAATCCTAAACCACTCAACTTGATAAATTTTCTTCGTTGCAGGTGATTTTTCATACCATGTTGTTATGAATGTATAAGATAGGATCTTATACCATGTTAAATAATTAGGTGAATCTGGTTGCATTTGGGGTAGAGAAAAATAAAAGAAGAGATCATAAGCAATGTGTCATAAATTGCTAAGTTTTTGCAGATGAATTTCTTTTATTTCGGGAAATTACAAAAAAGAGAATTTAGAACATAGGTCTTTGTAGAAGAATGAATAATAGTTTTGGTATCAATGCTATATGCAAAATGCTGTATGCTAGGATAGTAAAGGGGGTATGCCAAGAATAAAGCAAAATACAAATAGTAGAATTGGAGAGGTCTTTTTAGTCGAGAGAATAGCTTTGGTTATCTAAGAGAGTATATAAATCATCAGGATTGATATAATTTTGCACGAGCAAAACGAAATGGCCATGACTAGATCAAGTTTTAATACTATCGTTCATTCTCCTCATCCAACGAAACTATCTGAGCATCCCGTTGTACAGTTAATTTCTACCATTAGTAAGAAGCCCTTAAATATAGAAGAGATGCAATTTATCATTGCAAAGAATCCGGTGAAGGTTTTTAAAAAAGGGGCTTATTTGCTAAGAGAGGGAGAAATCTCTAAACATTGTTATTTCAATTTTAAAGGTTTAGTTCGGCAATATTATATTAAAGATGGATCAGAAATTACAGTAGAGTTTTTTACTGATATGCAGCCAGTAACAGCTACTTTGAGCCACGTATATGGTATTCCTTCCAAGTATAATCTAGAGTGTATAGAAGATTGCACGATGTCCATGCTAGAAGAGCAAGATGAAAAAGATCTGTACCGTATGTTTCCTCATTTTGAAACGACTTGCCGTATTGAATTAGAGAAAATGCATGGAGAATATCAGGAAAAGATGACACAATATATTCACTCTACTCCAGAAGAACGTTACTTGAATGTACTGGATACTCGCCCTGATTTATTGCATCGTGTTCCGCAATACCAATTAGCTAGTTATCTAGGCATTAAACCTGAATCTTTGAGCCGTATCCGTAAGCGTTTGGCTAGTAAAAAGTGATTTAACTAAGGGGTAAAAGTGCAATGGTTAAGATTAGTAGTTTTTTATATTCGATTGGCATCAAATTTTTTAAAATTTCCCATCACCCTATCACCCCATCACCTTTTGACTTTCCATTAACCTTCCATCAAGCATTTTTTAGTTTTCTGAAACGTTCCTGTATATAAAAAGAGCAGAAAAGTTTCTTCAATGTAGGGATACTCCTATTTTTGGGGCGAAATTTATATGATATGGTGCAAACACAAAGAAGTGGGTATTATTTTTTGATGGTTTTATTGGTTGTAGCATGCTTAAGTCAATGTGCTAGTCCATTACCTCCATCAGGTGGGCCTGAAGATATTACACCTCCTAGTATTGATACGACCGACTCTACGCCTAATATGCAGACGAACTTCAAAAAGCAGCGTATTGAGTTGACTTTTGATGAGTGGATTGTTTTAGAGGATGTATTTAATCAGGTGATTGTTTCGCCTCCTTTAAATGGGAAGTTTACGGTGAAGCTACGTGGTAAAACTGTACGTTTTGATTTTCCAGAAGAAGATACGCTTAGAGCAAATACTACTTATACTATCAACTTTGGTGAAGCGGTAAAAGATTTGACCGAGAAAAATCCAGCTGAGAACCTACGATTTGTTTTTTCTACAGGTGATTTTATTGATTCTTTGAGTGTGAGAGGGCGAATTGTAGATGCATTTGACGGAAGTCCGGAAGGGGGAGCCTTGTTCATGCTTTATGAAAATTTGGCAGATACTGTTGTGCGAACAGAAAGGCCCTTTTACTTCGGCAAAACCAGTGAAGACGGCAGCTTTCAAGTTGATAATTTGAAGTCAGGTAGTTTTAAGGTATTTGCACTAAAAGATGTCAATTTTAATTATCTCTTTGACTTGGACAATGAAGAAATTGGTTTTCTTGAAGAACCTATTGAAATTAGTGCAGATACTTCTCAAAATATTGAGTTACGACTTTTTGCAGAGGAAGAGCGACTACGATTAATGGAAGATGATACCAAGCGTTATGGTAAAGCAGTATTGAAGTTTAATAAAAAGCCTAAAGCCTACGACTTCACCTTTGATGATATTGGGCAAAAGTCTCTACTTGTCGAAATGGATGATTCTTTAAAGCTTTGGTACGATATAGAAACGCCTGATTATTGGAAAATCTATATTCAAAAAGATAGTAGTCTTCAAGATACCATACAAGTGAGGCCTACCGAAAAAGCTGATTTTTACGAAAGTGCCCGCCTCGAGTGCACCAACTTGAACAAAGAAGGAAAAAAGAACCTTAATCCAGATAAGGCATTTCAACTAACATTTAATCATCCCATTAGTAGCTTTGATACGAGCTTGGTACAATTATTTGAAGATACTACTAAGATAAGGGTACAACCTAGCTTATTTGAAGTAGATAGCCTGCTACCACAATACATAAAAATACAATTCCCTTGGAAAGAAGGAAAAGAGTACGAGGTTGTTTTATTGCCAGGAGCAATGACTGACTTTTTTGATCTGCAAAATGATACGATCAGGCAAGGATACCAAGCCGAACTTAGAAAGAAATTTGGTAATCTAAATCTTACTTTGAGTGATTTAGATACTTTAGAGACCTATGTTATCCAACTGATTTTCCGAAAGGATAATATTGTAGATGAATTTAGCGTAAGCGGTGTGGATTCTTATCAGCGCAACTTTAAAACACTTCCGCCAGGTAATTATAGCGTACAGATTGTGACAGACAGCAACCAAAACGGAAAGTGGGATACTGGTAATTATGATTTGAAGATTCAACCAGAAAAAATACGTCGATTGGCTATCGAACAGAAATTACGAGCCAATTGGGATGTGGATGCCAACATATCTATTAATGCACCACTACCTGTTCCTGAAACGATAGGCCAACCAAATTCGAAACGATGATTTATATTGCTTTGTTGAGAGGGATTAATGTAAGTGGCCAGAAGAAAATAAAGATGGCTGACTTACGAACATATCTTGGAGATGCTGGCTTGCAAGATGTACAGACTTATATTCAAAGTGGCAATATTGTGTTCAAAAGTGAAAATGCTGATAAAGCTGAATTAGCGCAAAAGATTTCGGATGAAATCAAAGAGGCATACGGCTTCGATGTGCCGGTATTAGTACTTACAGCAGATTATTTACAATCGGTTATTGAGCAGAATACTTATTTCAAAGCAGGTAAAGATATTAGCAAATTGTATGTCACTTTCTTGGCCGAAAAACCAAGTGAAGAGAAAATAGCCACCCTAGAAGCAGTAGATTACAGTCCAGAAGAATTTATACTGCACGAGACCCACCTAGATTTTTATTTCCCTAACGGATATGGAAGATCGAAGCTAAATAATAACTTCTTCGAACGAAAACTCAAAGTAAGTGCGACCACTAGAAATTGGAAGACGATCAATAAGTTATTAGATATGGCGACCGACCAATAAATTCTAAAGATGATTTAAAGCTATGAAAATGAAAAGATTATTGCTTCTAACCTAATTGCTCTTTGCTTTTTAGCAAATCGAAGCACAGGAAGAACGTTTTATTGAAATTACAGGTAGCGCAGATGTCATGGTCCAACCTGATGAAATCAAACTAGAGATCATCATCAAAGAATATTATTCCAGAGATTTTTCAAGAAAGAGCCATAGAAGTACCAGTTAGGAGCTGTTTCTGATGGTAAAGAAACAATCCAACAGATAAAAGAATTGTTTTTTCAAATTGTGGAATAAAATAGCATTTCTAAATCATCTGTAGTGATCAATGACTAGAATAACTATTAGTATTATTGGTGGGCCTACCGCAACGAAAATATTAAACGAAAACGCTTCAGTCTAAAATTCTGTAACTAGATCGATTTCTTAAAAATCGTACAATCCCTTGATCAACCTCGGGTATAAAGCCTTCGCGTCTTTAATGCCAGTGATGAAAAATTGCAGGCTTTACGGAAGGAAGTAAAAACTTTTTACCCTCTTATACACCAAAAATGATCTTGCCCACATCTTTATTGTTAAGTTAAATGACTTATTTTTACGTTATAGGACGAAAAGAACCGTTGTAATATGAAAATTCTCTTAAGTAAAGCAGAAAAATTAACTTTTCGATTTCGTCTTTTCTTAGTAACGCCAAGCGGTGCATTTAAAGCAGGCGGTGCTAAGAAAAGACCTTATAGAAATCGAAAAGTAATTTTTTGCGGAATACTAATTATAGTTCTAAGTATTTGTTCGATGAGTTACGCAGGCGCCCAAAGTGCGGATGCTGATACGGACTTAGAGCAAAAGTATCAACAAGCCCTAGCTTATATCAGTGCCTTTCAATTTGATAAGGCTCAAAGGATATTGAACGAGTGTTATATCAAGGATGAAGATAATATTGACTACATCTTAAAAATTGCTTACTGCAATTTCCAGTCTGGCCGTTACCCTGATGCAAAGCTGTTTTATCAAACAGCCTTAAAGTTGGATTCCATGAATACGGTGGCTATCAGTTCGCTTGGATCTATTTATGAAAGAGAATTGAACTATAAAAAAGCATTTGATCAATATCAGAAGTTGATCCAAATAGATACGACCAATGCTTACTATTATAAAAAGAATGGTTTTACAGCGATTCGTCTTGGCGAGCCACTTTATGCAATTGCCTATTTCTTAAAGGCACATGAATTAAATGCCAATGACATTGAAGCCATTGATCAACTTAGCAGTATTTATTTAGCCATTGATCAGCAAGCGTATGCGGAGGAAATGATTTTTAAAGGTATTTCTATTGACCCGAATAATATCAAAATCCGCTATACTAAAGCAAAATTAGCGCAAAAGCAAAAGGATTACCCGACTGTTGTACAAAACATCCAGAGAGCTATGATTCAGGGCGATACCAGCAACTATTATCAAATGATGCTAGGAGCGGCTTACTTACAATTAGATAGCTTGGATGAGGCTATTTTTCATCTGGAAGAAATCACTAGGCGAGAAAAAGATACGCAGTATACCCACCATTACCTGGGCTTAGCTTATCGTGATAAGGATGAAAAAGAAAAAAGTGAACAGCACTTTAAAAAGGCTATTGAACTAGGCGTTTCGCCCAAAATGGGCATTTTTCAAGCAGACTTAGCTGCTTTTTATGCAGAAGAGAACCAATACAAAAAGGCGTTTGATCACTATCAAAAGGCGTATGAGTATGCAGGTCAAGCATCCTTCTTATTCCATACTGCTAGGAATGCAGACTTGTATTACAAAGACAAAAATATTGCTATGCGATACTATAAGAAGTATCTAAAAACAAACGATAAAAAGTTTAGGCAATACACTGTAGATCGAATCAAACAGCTTAAAGAAATTATTCATTTTCAAAAAAAATAATGGCAACCTATGAACAGATTAACAAAAGGTGAAGAAGAGATTATGCAGATTATATGGGAGCTTGGCCCATGCACGGTAAGTGATGTCAGAGATTTTATCGAACTGCACAAAGGGGTTCCAAAACCTCCACATAGTAGCGTCTCTACTATTGTTCGGATTCTAGAAAAGAAAGGCTTTTTGGATCATAAAGCATACGGAAGAACCTATGAATATAGACCTATCGTCGACAAAAAATCTTACACCAAGTTTTCTTTGAAAAAACTGGTAGGAGATTATTTCGGAGGATCTATGAACCAGCTGGTATCCTTCTTAGTGAAGGAAAATGACTTGGACACAGATGAATTATCTGATCTATTAGATCAATTAGATGATGATCAAAAATAAATGTCGATATGCTAAACTACCTGTTAAACTTAACCGCTTGTTGGCTTGTCTTTTATGGGCTCTACTATTTCTTATTGCGTAAGAATACATTCTTTCATAGTAATCGATTTTTCCTTTTGATAGGTTTAGTGCTTGGTGTTTGTATACCACAAATTGATTTGAGTATTTGGTTGCAGCAAGACCATCCAGCACTATTGGAGTACTTTGTCCAACCACTACAATATCAACTTCCGGTAATTGAGGTAGGGGAAAATAATGCTTTCCCAGCTGCTACTTTTTCTTGGACTAGTGTATTGTGGGGGATTTATCTGCTTGGTGTTATTGTCGCTTCCGCTAGATTCTTCTACGGTGTTTATCAATTAAGGCAATTGTATAAGGGCGCACAAGTAGAACCAAAGCCTGGGCATACACTTGTGCTTTCGCAAAAACCACATTTGCCTTTTTCCTTCTTTTCATTGCTTTTTATTAGTGCAGCGAGCATCTATTCGGAAGATGATGAACAGCAAATTATAGAACATGAATTAGCACATATCCAAGGGTGGCATAGTATTGATGTTTTGATGATAGAGTTATTGAAGATCATCTTTTGGTTTCATCCATTGGTGTATTTCTATCAAGCGGCTATGCGAGATGTGCATGAATATATTGCAGATGAAAAAGTACTGCAAAACAATCGTCCTAAAGCATATGGACAACTATTAATACGGCAATTACAGTCTAGACCACATATTGCATTTGCAAATCATTTTGTTGAATCACAATTAAAAAAAAGAATTATCATGATGACAAGAACGAAATCATCCCGTTCTAAACTATGGCGCTATGCTCTTGTATTACCATTGTTTGCGTTGGCATTGATGGCCTTTTCTAATAAAGCAGTTTCTCTTGACAACATTAGCGAACCAACGACCTTTGTATCCGGTGATGGTGAGGTAGATGAAATGCCTCGCTTTCCAGGCTGTGAAGACCTAGAAGGAAAAGCGCGTGAGCAATGTGCACAAAAGAAGCTATTACAATTTATTTACATGAGTATCAAATATCCTGCCGAAGCACGTAAAAATGGTATTCAAGGAACAGTTGTTGTTAAATTTGTCGTAGGCAAAGAAGGCACCGTAAAAGATATTGAAATCGTGAAAGAAATTGGTGGTACTTGTGGAGAAGCAGCAAAGAAAGTAGTTGAAAGGATGAATGCAGATGGCATTCGTTGGGTTCCTGGAGTAAAAGATGGTAAAGCAGTTGATGTGGAAATCAATTTACCTGTGAGCTTCAAGTTAGCTAATGATGATACGCCTGCAAAGAAAGAAGAGAACGTTCATCAACATAAAAATGAATTAGATAAAATTCACGTAGTAGGTCATGAAACACCTAAAGAAATATTTAAGGTGGTAGAAGAAATGCCTCGTTTCCCAGGCTGTGAAGACTTGAATGGCGATGCTAAGGAGCGTCAATTATGTTCTCAGAAGAAATTGTTAGAGTTCATTTATCAAAATATTACCTATCCTAGAGCGGCCAAAGAGGCTAATCAAGAAGGGGTGGTAGTCGTGAAGTTTATTGTAAATACAGAAGGAATATTAGAGAATGCTAAAATTATTCGTGATCCAGCACCTTTACTCAGTGCGGAAGTATTACGAATAATTTACATGATGAATCAAATGGATGAAAAATGGATTCCTGGTAAACAAAGAAGACAAAAGGTAAATGTAGAGTTTAATTTACCGGTAAGATTCAAACTAGATTCTGGTAGTAGCGAGCAGCCTCTAAATAAGGATAACTACCTAGCTTTAGATGAATTCATCACCGCTCCAAATCCAACAACAGCTTCGTTCAACCTTCGTTTTAAAGGACCACAAGGTGCAATTAGAATTGATGTAACAGATATTAGTGGCCGTCCAGTGATTACAAAAGAAGTGAATAACTTCGATGGGTTCTATGATGAAACGCTAGACTTAAGTGGCAATGCAGCAGGGGTATACGTCATTAGTGTTGTACAAGGTGCAAAACGCTACTCTCAAGTGATTATGCTTCAGCAATAAGAGTTATAAGTAGGCGTAAAGAATTGTGTTAAATCATTTTTATTATACAAGCAATTTTGACTAGCCGCTTAAGCAGGTACTCATTAATAACTTAACAATAAAAAATTTTAAATAATTGATTATCAATGATATTTATTTTTCAA
>JAKVCU010000003.1:105694-123161 GCA_022448955.1 Saprospiraceae bacterium | reverse complement strand
AATGTTATAGGAAGGGACTCTATCCGTATCAAGTATAAGATTGTACCACATAAAGATGCAAAACACAATTTCCGACTAATGAAAAATTAATTCATTTCTGAAACATCCACCATTACTTGATTAACCTTATCAGCAAATCTAATGACCGTCTCATCCCCCTCTTTAAATGGATAAAAACTTATTTGAAAAGACCAACTAAAGTAAGCCTGCAAATCATTTAGATAATTTGCCATTAAAGTTGGCGTCCAATTTGTACTGGAGGTAATATCATACTTTTCTCTCAGCTCCTTACCTAGCTCTTGCCCCCATTCATTATTAATGATATCAACATAGTTATCAAGTGGGCCATTACCTAAATCATTGATTTGCTCATTAGAAAACGATCCAGTTACTAATTCTGGCATAGTAGCACGTTCATGAATATCAGCAATAAAATCAGCTGTAGCTTCAGAAAAAAGAGTCCTCATAAAAGCCTGAGATGTTACATGGTTAAAAGTATTGATAAACCCTTTCTCTGTAAAATCTTTTGCAGGTAAGCTTAATGAATCTTCTACGCTTATATTTTGCATCATATGCTCTGCTAAATCATAAAATGCAACATCCCCTATACCAAAGATATGATCTCGCCTTCTTGATAAAACAAAAATTCTTAGCATATCAAAGCGATTAATAACAAAGTATGGAGAATGAAAAGCAAGGTAAGCCTTATCCCAAAAGCCACCATCTCTTGCACGGATAATATCCTTTTCAGTAATACCACTTGATAACTTACTAACCACCCGTTGTGTCCCTGCTTCATGAACAAGAAAAGCCATTGGTCTCGTTTGAGGACAAAAAATAGTCTTTATATCATCATCAAAATAATATATTTTGACCTGCACTTTCAATTCTTCAAAAGACTCAAAACGAGTCCCTAATAACGCCCCCTGAATATTTTTATTAGTAAAGGTACTATCCTTATCCCCGATCCTTTCTCCTGCATTTGGATGCTTAGCTGTGGTAATATTTAACGCAGGACTAGGAGCAATAAGAGCCCTGATGATTACAAAGACGGCAAAAAACATGGAAAGAAAAACCAGAATGAAAGATTTCCGCATTGTAAATAATCATTAATTTGCAGTTTGGTGCATTTTTAGTTTATATGCTAATTTAAGCAAACCTTTAAAAATCATTTATGAGCTTTCGTATTATTTCCGTTTTACTTTTCTTATTCGTCGCTACCTCTTCCTTTTCAAAAGATTATCGTGCCTCTTTTTTTGGTATACAATCCAATGGTATAACCCTCAATACCACATCCATACAAAAAGCTATTGATTATATCCATGAGAACGGTGGCGGCAGACTTGTATTCGAAGTGGGTCGCTATCTGACAGGATCTATTTTCCTCAAATCTAATGTAACATTACACCTAGAAGAAGGTGCCGTTTTAATTGGCTCACTCAATCCATTCGATTATTATCGACATGGTCATTGGACGTCTCTGCTATTTGCCTTAGAGCAAAATAACATCGGCCTTACAGGAAAAGGGGTTGTAGATGGCAGGGGCTATGATGTTGCACAACGATATTTAGAAATGATTCATAAAGGGATTATCAAGGATTTATTGATCAAAGACCGTCCAAAGGAAGGGGTCAGACCACACAATATATTCTTCTTAAAATGCAATGGCATCACCATTAAAGATATCACACTAAAAAACCCGGGTAGTTGGACTCAACAATATGATCGCTGTACAAATCTCACAATCGAAAATACGACAGTCGATAGTAAGAACTATTGGAACAACGATGGCATTGATATCGTAGATTGCGATAGTGTCATCGTCAGAAATAATTATATAGATGCATCAGATGATGGTATTTGCCTAAAATCACATAGTAAAACAGGTGTCTGTCAGCATATACTCATTGAGAATAATACAGTCCGTTCCAGTGCAAGCGGCATCAAATTTGGAACCTACTCCTGGGGAGGATTCCAAAATATAAAGATTATCAATAATACTATTTTTGATACCTATAGGTCTGCCATTACCTTTGCAGCAGTGGATGGCGCTTTTATCCAAGATATCGTCGTAGATAGTCTTAAAGCCTATAATACAGGCAACATTATATTTCTGCGAATAGGTGAACGACGAGAAGGAAGAAAGGGCAGCATGAAAAACATTCAAATATCTAATATCTATGGAGAAGTCGCAGCAAGCAAAGCAGATGCAGGCTACCCTTATGAAGGGCCGATCGAGCATCAGCCTAGAAATATTTCTCCAGCATCCATCGTCGGTATGCCTGATGTGGCTATAGAAAATGTCATCCTAAAAAATATTGAAATTCACTACCCTGGCGGCGGAAATTCCCAATATGCAAAAGTAAGTCTTGATGAATTAGACAAAGTCCCAGAATTGGAAGCAGAATATCCGGAGTTTTCCATGTTTAAGGAATTGCCAGCATGGGGTTTTTATGTTCGTCACGCAAAGGGTATCACTTTCGAAAACTTAACTATGAGTTGTCAAAAAAAGGATTATCGTATGCCTATCGTATTGGATGATGCTCAAAATATTTTATTTAAAGATCTGAAAATTAAAGGTATAGTGCAAAAAGAGACTCCGGTATTTTCCAAAGATTCTAGCTTCGAAATAAAATAATTAATCATGAGAATCTTTTTTATTATTTTCCTACTCTTAGGCAGTCTTGTTGGTATAAATGCTCAATTGACCATTAGCGAATGCCTGGTAGAAAGTCGTTCTAATCCAATAGGTATTGGTACGCCTCATCCTCGTTTCACTTGGATTTTGCATTCGCTGGAGCGAAAAAAACTGCAAACAGCCTATCAAATTAGAGTCACCCTTTCGGGAAATAATACTCAAGAGGATAAGAAAATTCTTTGGGATTCAGGGAAGGTATTTTCTGCTCAATCGACTTTCGTCAAATATGCTGGCAAGGCTTTACAGTCGGGCCAGCGGTATGATTGGCAGGTGCGGGTGTGGGATGAGCGAGGGAAAGTCTCTGAGTGGAGTGCATTTGCCTTTTGGCAAATGGGATTATTACAACCCAGCAAGGAATTTAAAGCAAAATGGATTCGTCCTTACTTTGACGAAACCAAGGAAACAATAAGTCCTATTTTCAAAAAGGAATTTCAGCTGAAAAAGAAGGTAAAAAGAGCTACTGCTTATATCACCGCGCATGGCATGTATGAAGCCATAATCAATGGGCAGCGTCTTGGAGATGCCTACTTCGCCCCTGGCTGGACCAGCTATAATAAAAGATTGCAATATCAAGTCTATGATATCACTGATCAGCTACAAATAGGTAGCAACGAAATTCTAGCTACCCTCGGTAATGGTTGGTATCGAGGCGTACTAGCTTGGGCTAATCATCGAAACCTTTACGGCTCAGATCTCGCTCTGCTGATGCAAATCGAATTAACTTATGCAGATGGAACTAAGGAATTCATCCCTACCGATAAAAGCTGGCAATCTGCAAAAAGCGAAATACTTTTCTCAGAACTGTACGATGGAGAAATCATTGACACTCGAATAAATGCTAGCAACAGCAAATGGGAAAAGGTAATAACAGCCAATTACCCTAAAGATTATCTCATAGCTACTTATAATGAACCTATTCGTCAACAAGAAATAATAGAACCTCTTCGTACCTTCCAATCACCTAAAGGAGAATGGATTATTGATTTTGGCCAAAACTTAGTGGGATGGGTATCTATAAAAACTAAAGGTAAAAAAGGAGATACACTTCAGGTTTATCATGCAGAAGTCTTGGACCAAGATGGCAATTTTTATACCGATAACCTAAGGGCTGCTCAACAAAAAATGACCTACATTCTCGATGGGCAAGATCAAATACTTCATCCATACTTTACTTTCCAAGGATTTAGATATGCAAAAATTGAAGGTTGGCAAGATTCGTTAAAAGTAGAGCATTTTAAAGCAATAGCGCTATACTCTGATATGGCTCCTACTGGTAGTTTCAGCTGTTCTGATACCCTATTAAACCAATTACAAAGTAATATTGAATGGGGACAAAAAGGGAATTTTCTTGATGTGCCCACCGATTGTCCGCAACGAGATGAACGAATGGGCTGGACAGGCGATGCACAGGTGTTTTTTCGAACCGCTGCTTATAATAGACATGTCTACAACTTCTTTTCCAAGTGGCTAAAAGATCTTTCGGCTGATCAAAAAGAAGATGGAAGAGTACCATTTGTAGTACCGCAGGTCATGGGTACCAATGCATACGCCAGTGCAGGCTGGGCAGATGCCGCCACGATCATCCCTTGGCAGATGTATGAAGAGTACGGAGACACTAGTATTTTAAAACAACAGTATCAAAGCATGAAAGCATGGGTAGATTATATGCGCTCGCAAAGCGAGCAATACCTATGGAATACTGGTTTTCACTTTGGAGATTGGCTATTTTACAGTATTGATGATGATCGACAAGGCAAATCGGCAATAACGGATAAATCTTACATCGCTCAATGCTTTTTTGCTCATTCAACTCATATTTTGGCAAAAGCCGCACAAGTATTAGGCTACTCAGAGGAGGCATACTTTTACCAAGAAGAATATCAAAAAATCAAAAAAGCTTTTCAATATGAATATTTAAGCCCTAGTGGCAGATTAACATCTAATTCTCAAACAGCCTATGTACTTGCCTTACAATTTGATTTGCTCCCCAAACATTTGCGCAAACAAGCTGCGCAGCGATTAGTAGACAATATTAAGTCTTATGACTATCACCTAACAACAGGGTTTCTTGGTACCCCTCATTTATGTCATGTATTGAGTCGATTTGGTCATGCGGATATTGCATTTGAATTATTACAACAAAGCTCCTATCCTTCTTGGTTATACCCAATCACGAAAGGAGCAACTACTATCTGGGAGAGATGGGATGGCATACAAGCTGATGGCAGCTTTCAAACGCCTAAAATGAATTCTTTCAATCACTATGCTTATGGTGCCATTGGCGATTGGATGTATCAGCATTTAGCAGGAATTAGTAGGCTAGATTCAACAATTGGTTATCAAAACATAAAAATTAGGCCTAGCATTGGAGGTGGTATAAATTCGGCTAAGGGCAGCTTAAAAACCTATTATGGAACCATCCGTTCTGATTGGAAAATAGAAAATGAGCAGCTCGTTCTACACGTTGAAATCCCTGTGAATACAAAAGCCGAAATCTATATTCCAAGTAGTGATTTATCTAGGATTACCGAAGAGGGCATTCCCATAAAGACTTCAAAAGATATACAAATCCTTAAAAATACAACAGGATGTACAAAGCTTTTATTAGGCTCTGGAGTGTATTATTTTGAATGCCCTTATCCTTCGCCTACGATTCTAGAAATGCTGCAAGATTTTAGCGGAAGCTATGAATCAACACGCTCATTTGGGCCAGAAATAGAAATAAAGGTGGAAAAAGAGGATATCTATCTTCACTTCAAGCAAGAACAATTTTTATTAAAAGAAATTGAAGCAGATTATTATCATTTCCATGAAAATAAGAAAAAAACAGTACAATTTACCCGTACCCGTACAGGCAAGATTTTTTCAATGGTCATCCAGCTTGCACCCGGAAGAATTGTAGCCAAAAAGAAATAGGAAGGTTGCTTAAAAAGCCGCCATAGCTTCACAAACCATTAGTTTCCTAAGAGATGCACAGAACTTGCAACGTTCTGTTCGAATTAATGATCTAGGTGTTTCTGCCACAGATTTCGATCTTTCTGACGCGATGAAAGAACATTTAAGAATGAATGGTTATTTGGCTACAGAAAAATATCTGGAAGGACATGGCTTAGCCTAATTCAAATTCCAAATCGGACTTATTTTATTCCTTTGTGAAGAGTAAAATAAGTCTAATTTAGAAAACTGACTTTTCGTTTTTTTGTATTTTACAATATAGATTTTTCTATTATAATAAAGCTAAAAATGACTAAACCTATTAAGCTATTGTTGTTTCTATGCCTAATCTCTAATATGGTTTTTGGGCAATGTATGGATTCTACTTTTTTATTCGAATCTGAAGCACTGAAAGCGCAAATCAGCACTAATGGGATGCTATTTGCAGATAAACTTGGAGGAGAAAGCATATTCCAATTTCAGGATTCTGAAATATCTATGATACAAAGAGCAGGACTTTGGATAGCAGGTCGTGATCCTTCACACTCGTTAAAAGGAGCAATACATAATGAAGATAATTTTTTATCCTGTGATTTTACCTCAGGTAGAACAGATGGATTTGGTCAGGATGAATATTGGGTAGTTACCGCAGAAGATATTGAAGAGCATCTAACAGATTATTTTGATAATATGGTTATCGACAACCCTAATCCAGTCATATTTGGCTGGCCAGGAGCTGGCAATGTTTACTTTTCAGAATATAATGATGGTCAGCAATTACCTGAAGCAGGAGATGCAGGTTTGGCTGGCTTCCACGATAGCTGTGCTAATGGCATTTATGAACCTCAACATGGTGAATATCCTATAGTTGATTTGAAAAATTATAGCAACCATTCCCCCTTTTATCCTGAAAAAATACTCTGGATGGTAATCAATGACCAAAAAGATCATCAAATTTCAGGTTTTAATGAGATCGATCTAGATGTTCATATTACTATGTTTCACTTTGATTGTGAAGCAGAACCTAGCCTACAAAATTCCTTATTTGTTGAATACAAATTCATAAATAGAAGTGTAGAATACCTTGGTGATGTATACGCAGGTGTTTATGCGGATTTGAATGTAGGTTGCTCTACTGATGACTACTTAGGTACTTTTACTGATAACTATGGTACACAAGTATATGCTTACAATGCTACCCCTCAGGATACTGACTGTACGAGTACATGGCAAGGAATCCCCCCAGTAGTAGTAGTCAATCACCTTAGAACACCATTCGATGAATTTGGAAATCATTTATCAACTACGAGCATGCCCATTTATTTGTCTAATGAAGCGCCACCTGGAGCTAGAGCTCCTGGTAATCCTCAAGAATACTCTTATGCATTAAACAATCGGTTTATAGATGCTACCCCCTTAGTAGAGGGAGGTTTAGGATACCAAGCTAGTCAGTATGCAACCGATTATGCATTTCCAGGTTTACCCCAAAATAGTGATGAATGGTCAGAACGTACCGCCGAAAACCCTCTTTTTGATAGAGCAATTCTTCTTAAAAGTGGCCCATTTGAATTAAATCCTAATGAGGCGAAAGCATCAGTATTCGCTTTTAGCATTTTTGACAATCCAAATGCACAAAGCATTGATGATCAGATAATATATGCCAAAGAATATGCACTTAGAACAGGAGGTGTTTTAGAAGAAATCCATACAAGTCTAGATATTTTCGACTATGATTGTTCGCCTATTACTAATACAAAGAATCTCACTTCAAGCCATCAAATTTCGATTAGTCCTAATCCCTCTAATGGCATATTTTATTTGAGCAATAACAATTTGGAGTCAATATCTTTTCAGGTCTTCACCACTAATGGACAAAAAGTACATTCAGGTAAAACTAACAACCAACAAATACAACTTTCTCATTTATCTAGCGGCATGTATTTGCTTCAGCTCATTATGAAGGATGGAAGTATGATGAGTAAAAAAATTATTATTCAGCGATAACCTAATGTACATAGTTATTCCGCACAACCAAGGCTACAAATTCGTCTTTTAGTTGAAGGTAGCCTTGGTCGTAGCAGAACCGATAAATGTTACCACTTTTAGTGATAAATTCATTGGTAAAATATTGAAAATGAAATCCTTTTTTGGAAAGGATGGATTGGTGAATTTTAGTTTTACCCGTTGGGTTTAGCTCTAGGAGAATACGACGATTTTTACGGAGTATATTATTGACGTTCCGCATAAAGTTGGTACAATCACTATTCATTTTGTTGTGATACATGCTTCTACATTGATCTGAGCAGAATTTTTTATCCAATCGACCAAAGATCGGCTCTTCGCATTCTATGCAATATCTTTTCTCCATAGCTCCTTTTCTTATTAGTACCAGTCTACATAAAAAGGTAATGGATAATTGGGGGTGTTAACGGTTTTTTAAGTTTTCTTTTAAAGTTCTTTGCCGAAGTCTCTAATGAGGGGAAGTGATACTACTTCCCTGAACAATGCGCTTTCTGCCTAAGTAATACAAGCTTCATTCGTAAGAATGAGTACACAATAGTTGCAAGCAAGCCGTATTAATATTTAGATAATATTTGGATAAAAAACAGATATTCTAATTGGCAAATCCTATAATAAGTCTATTTTTGGATAAAAATTAGATACTTTATGGATAGTAAGTTGAAATTTGACTTCACCACAACACAAAAAATCATTAATAAGATCGGTTATATTGACTCCTTTAAAGGTAAATGGAAAACTATTGAAAAACACGAAAATAAATATCTTAAAGAACTGAGAAGAATTGCAACCATTCAAAGTATTGGTTCCTCAACAAGAATTGAAGGAGCTACTTTGACTAATCAAGAAGTAGAAACTTTATTGAATAATTTGAAAATCACTAAGCTTGAATCAAGAGAAGAACAAGAAGTGGTTGGCTACTTTGAGGTTTTAGAGATTATCTTAAATGATTGGAAAAGCATAGATTTAAACCATTCTAATATCTTTAACCTGCATAATTTGTTACTTAAATTTAGTAACAAAGATCAAAATCATAGAGGTCAATATAAACAGGTAGCCAATAAAATAGTAGCTAAATATCCTGATGGAAAACAAAGAGTTATTTTCAATACTACCGAGCCTTATTTAGTAAAAAAAGAAATGGATAATTTATTGATTTGGACCAATAAAAATATTCAAAATAGTGCTATTCATCCTTTAATTATTGTTGCAACCTTTATTTATGAATTTCTTTCTATTCATCCATTTCAAGATGGTAATGGTCGATTATCTAGACTATTAACCACTCTATTACTTCTAAAGCAAGGATATGATTTCATGCAATATATTTCTTTTGAAAACCAAATAGAGTTACGAAAACAAGAATACTACAGAGCTTTAATGAATGCTCAACAACATAGATACGGAGCAAAAGAAATTATTGATGATTGGATGATTTTCTTTTTAGAAAATATAGAAGTCTTAATCGAAAAACTAGAAGTCAAATACCAACAATTTAAAGAAAAAGGACCATATCTTAACCAAAGACAAAAGATGATCCTAGGTTTCATCAAAGAGAATGAACCAATCAAAATTAGTGATCTAGCAACTCATTTTAAACAACAATCGAAAAATACATTAAAAAAAGATATGCAATATTTAACACGAGAAGGAGTCATTGAGAAATTAGGCGAAACCAAAGGTACGATCTATGTAATTAAGGGCTTCAGCAAAAAATAACCTACCCACTTTGTTAACTTTATTTACTCCTGATTATACCGACCTTATCAAAGCACATACTTCTTTATATATCATCATATATAAATTTATTACGTTTTTATTCGAAGATTCTATATGGGGCTTGGGAGAGGTATGCCTAATGGGTATAGTTTTCTTTTATTTGCTGTGCTTGAAAAAGATGGCGTTCTTCATGATTGGTCAAAATTTGCATAGCGGTGCCTAAGCGGAGGGTGACGAAACTGGCGGCAGGAGAAGTGATGATCGTCTGTGGATTTTTTAATTGAAGTTGTTGGAAATATTCGATGACTTTTTGGTTATGTTGGATAAAGTCTTGTACAATTTGTATAGATACTTTGCTTTGAGAAGGTTTAAATATGGAAGGTGCTTTAATTTTATGAGTAGGTTTTGGTGTTAATGATTTTAGCAACATCCCTCCGAAAAAATTGGCCAAAAATGGAAGGCGTTCCCAAAAAGTTTTTTGTTGATGATTCAGAACTTGATCAAACTGTTTGAAGTATAGTTTATTCGTAATCATTAAATGTTCTAAGCACTCGCCTATGCTCCACGTATCAGGGTTTTCTTTCCAATTGAGCTGTACTGCATTTATATCAGAAAACTCCTTTTTTACGGCCTGACTAACTTGTTCCAAGCGATGGATGAGGGCCTTAATATCTATTTTCATAGTGGGCGATTAAGCAAAATCCAGTTACTTTTTACATCAAGATAGGTCGCTTCAGGAAAAACCCTAGCAAAAATATTTTCGAAGAAGGCTTTGGTCAGTTCCTTGTCCTTAGCATTTACCGAAAGGCAGTTGAACATGAGTATGCCATTTGGCGAAAGCCTAGCCTTCAAGGCCTCTAAATAGTCTATATCTTTAAAATGCTCAGGAATGATATCGTCCAAAAAGATATCCATACAGATGAGATCAAATTGCTCTTCTGATTGAAAAACAAAAGCAAAAGCATCTGCACAGATTAATTGAATAGAGGAAGATAACTCATCCAGGGTGTATTTGTTGGCTAGATAGATGATTGCCTCATCCGCTTCGATAGCTGTATAATGAAAATTACGGCTAAAATTTTTCTCTAGCATCCAAGGGATACTTCCTAAGCCAAAACCTAGAATTAGTACATCTTTAATCTGTTCTTTTTCAAAATCTACTGCAGTGAACGCATTGTAGAAATTATCGTATAAATCGGCGTAAGAATAGATAGCATTAGCAGTACATAACTGATAACGGCCTTTCCTCAAACTGACGTAAAGATGTGGATTGAGATCACTAGGCGCACTTTCGATGTGTATTTCAAAAAGATGACTTAAAGCCTTTTTCCATGCACTTTGCTGCATATATCAAATATTCTGCATTTTTACGCTAATTAGTTTTTTGCTCTTACGAACGTATTAAAACCAGCTTACTCATTAGTTTTTTATTTTATCAAGATCAGTTATTCCTCTTATTTTCGCCTCTTGCTGGCTGGACACCTACTTTTTGCATTGCCCAAAAAGTAGGCAAAAACGCTAGAAAAGACAAAACTCCTCCGTCAAACAGTGCCTTTTTGACCCAACGCCACACTCTTAGTTCCCATCTTAAATCTTCACCTCATATAATAAGATTCTATCGTAATGAATCATACTATTTTTCCCAGCGTCTGAAGCGTGCCGTATCTTCGAATACTCTTAGAAGAATTAAGCGATCTTCTACAGAAAACGCTTTATCTCTGCGCGAGTATACACGTTCGACTGTATCAAAAGCTTTGTCTGTTTTGTAAGTTGTAAAGCCATGTGCACCGCCCCAAGAGTAAGAAGGTACAAAGTTGCGTGGGAAACCTGGCCCATAGATATTACAAGCAATACCAATAACGGTACCTGTATTGATCGTCACGCTAATCGCAAGTTTAGAATGGTCACCTAACACCATACCACAGAACTGCTGGCCTGTCTTTTGGAAACGTTCTTCTTTATAACTCCAAAGCTTTACCTCATCATAGTTATTTTTGAGATTAGAGTTATTTGCGCCAGCACCAATATTACACCAACGCCCAATAACAGAGTCTCCTAAGTAGCCATCATGTCCTTTGTTGGAATAGCCTTGAAAAACGACTCTCTTTACCTCTCCACCTACCTTACAGTAAGGCCCTAAAGTAGTACCACTATATATCTTTGCTCCCATCTTTATGACAGAATGATCACCTATTGCAAGAGGTCCACGAAGCATGCTGCCTTCTAGGATAGTGGCATCTTTTCCAATATAGATAGGTCCATTCGAAGCATTAAGAATACAACATTCCATGCTGACCCCTTCTTCAATGAAGATATTTTCAAGCTCACCAATCACCTGATTTGTTGAACTAATAGGCTGTGAAGTACGGCCTTTAGTTAATAATTTAAAATCTTCTTTAATGGCTTGATGGTTATTCAAGAAGATATCCCAAAGGTTGTCAATTTTGATATATTCAGTACCTGCTAAGTCATAGCCATTCAGATCATCAAAATCCTCATCATTAATCAAATGCTCAAACTGAGATTCACTTAGTTTGGCTGCGATTAATTCTTCTCCTCTTAGCAGTGCATCATTATATTCCATTTGCTGAATAAGTCGGCAAAGTTGTTCAGAAGGCAAAGCAGAGCTATTGATGAGGTAATTCACTTCTCCGTAATCAATAGGGAATTTTTCAGCGAGGTAGTCACGAGTAATGTATGAAACTTTTCCTCCTAACCATTTTTCCCATTTTTCTTTAATGGTCAAAACACCAAGGCGTAATTCACTTACTGGCCTCAAGTAGGTTAGTGGTAAAAGTTCTTCGCGAGTTTCGTTATCGAATAGTATGATGTTGGTCATGGACGGTATACTTTCGTTTTTTGGTGGTTTGTTTTTCACAAATGTCGGCAATATACACGAAGTAAAAAAGGGCTGAGATAAAGTCTTAGATAAAAAATTATAGATACGAGAAAAGCCCCACTCCTGATTCTTGGGGCGGGGCTTTTCTGAAATATGCTAGAAAAGAATGGATTAACCGTTTCTCTTGTTGAATTTAGCAAATTTCTTGTTAAACTTATCGATACGTCCAGCAGTATCGACGAACTTCATTTTTCCAGTAAAGAATGGGTGAGAATAAGAAGAGATCTCCAATTTTACTAAGGGATACTCGTTTCCATCTTCCCAAACAATTGTATCTTTTGATGGAGCACAAGAACGTGTCAAAAACGCTTCATCACAAGAGAAGTCTTTGAACACCACCATTCTATATTCTTCTGGATGTGTATCTTTCTTCATTTCTTTATCTTTTTTCTCTTAATTGGGACGCAAATTTACGTTTTTTTGTATAAAAAGGAAAGTGTTTTAAATTTATTTGCAAATAAATCTTTCATCATGAGTGATTTAAAAATTCCATTGGGCTTAAAAAGGACAGCTGCGATGGTCGTTTTAAGATATCAACGCTCGTTTTTATTACTCAAAAGAATCAAGGAGCCGCATATTGGAAAGTATGTTCCAGTTGGCGGAAAATTAGATCCTTTCGAAGATCCTTACTCTGCCGCTTTACGCGAAACATACGAAGAAACAGGCATAGCAGTCCAACAGCTGAAGTATGGCGGTGTACTCATCGAAAGCTCTCCTACTAAATACAATTGGCAATGCAATATTTACATGGCAGATATTGAATGGCAAGCACCACCGCCCTGTGATGAAGGGACATTAGAATGGATTTCATATGAGGATATCCCCGATATTCCTACCCCTGAAACGGATTGGCAAATCTATCAGTATTTGATGCGCGAACAAGCCTTCGCTTTAAATGCGATTTATGATAAGGATTTAAATCTGCTTTCTATGGTAGAAGAAATTGAAGGGAAAGAATTAATTAGTGAGTAAACACAGACAAAGTGACTGTGACCAAGTCACAATCACTTTTTCACCTCTAGATGACTAGAATTCAAAACAACAAGCCTCCAGCGAATTGCTGGAATATTTCTTGTTGACAGGTGAATTTGCCTGTACATTAATTTTTCATTGGAGGTCATCATCTCCAAGGCTTATTGCATGATCTTACTGCCCTTTACGAGCAACATTTTAATAAAAGTTGTAATTTTGTCTTACACAACAATTTAACAGCAGGGCCTTTCACTTACTCATGATAAGTTTTGGGCCCTTTTTGCTACTATTGGGTTATGGCTTCGACAAAAAACAACCTACTCATTTTTGCGGTCCTTTTCCCAAATGACATCCTTGTTCATCAGTCGTGCAGCTAAGGCTATACTCCTTTACTGCCTGCCGGCAAAGGCAGGTTCACGCCTTGTCCTCTGAAAAAATGATCTTTAAAAACTCAGGTCGTTTATTTATTTCCGCCCTCCTTATCGGGTGACATTTATAATTCATACTAATTCAATACGGTTTCTCTGGATTCTGTTCCTTTATCTACAAAATGTCGCATGTACCAAATTAATAGTCGATCTTCAATATTGAACTTGATACTTGGGCAAGGAGAATTCCCTTCGTGCCATGATTTTGGACAAGCACCACCACAAATAGGTAATATTCTGCATCCATGGCATGGGAATTTAGCATTCCGGATATCGTCATTCCAATTAGATAATGGGCGACGTTCACTGATAGTATCTGCTCCAAATTTCAAATTCCCTAGCTTGTAGTCGGATTCTTCGTAAATCGGTACATAAGGAATCTCTGTACAGTTGAATACATTTCCATGCGCATCTACTAGCTCTGCATCTTTTTGCACAACCATACAAACTACAGGCTGTGTTTCATTAGGAATGAGACTGAATGGGAAATTGAGTTTATACAATTGAATCATCAAATTGATTTCTAAATCACCCATATTGTCTTTTTCCAAAGCTTGTAAATGAGCATCATTCCCCCAAGAGTGGATAGGTGCTACATAGAAAGAGCCAATCTTGCTCTGGAGGTGATGTGATGCCAATAAGTCGATCAAATCAGCTACACCTTGATAATTGTCATTATCCACATTACATCGGATCGAAATTTCTACTCCATAATCCTTGTAGTTAGGCATATTAAATATGCTCAAGAGATGATTGAAAATAATCTCAAAGGATTTACCCCCATTTTTCAGATGTCTTCTTTGATCGTGATATTCTGCTGTCCCATCAAGTGTGATATCAATATCATTAACACCAAGTTCTGCCAGAGTAATGAAAATATTTTTCTTCAAACTCATTCCATTCGTCACAATACTTGCCGAATAAGTACAGCCAAAGTCCTCTGCAATACCTCTGATGAAAGCTGTTAAAGTTTTCATGTGTCTCAGTCCCATGAGTGGCTCCGCACCAAACCATCCTACATGCACTTTAGTGTACTCTGGATTATTTTTCAGCTTGGTGATAATCCTTTCCAAAATGGCAGAATACATATCTTCTTTTAGTGCATCTTTAGTATGCTGTTGTCCGCAGTATCCACATCCCAATTGGCATGCAGCCGTTGGTTGGATGACGTAGTAGAGGGTGTCGGTATCATCTGCTGCCTTGATGTTTCGCCCAAGAATAGTTTCCAATTCGTTTTCTGTTTGAGGTACGAGAACCTCGTTGTCCAACAGCTGTGTGCGTGTTGCGTCCGTAAGTTCTTGGAGCATTCCACTTTGGAGTTGCTTGGCAACTTCTGATCGAAGGAGTACCGTTCTTGCTGTTCTAGTTGAATAGAGGATTTGGTATGCTCCTTGGTGCACTGGTTCGCTGAAGACAGTATATCTTGATAATTTATAAGCATTATTAATTCCCATTTATTCAGTTTTTATACGGTTAAGCTCCTCTTTATTCGTTGACTTATCTCTCAACTTTCCTTCAAATGGATTACCTAATTTATAAGTTACAGCCAAACGAATGTATTGGCGGTCAAAATAAGAGCGGTACTGTGCAGAGAAGTTATCTAAATTTGTCTCTGACTGTAATCGATCGGAACGTAGTATATCATTTGCCGAAAGGCGAATACTTAACTTATTGTCTAGCATATTCTTGCGGATTCCTGCCGAAAGATTATACTTTGGTTGGAAAGCAAAAATCCCTTCTGCACCTGATGAATTATATTGGAAAGTCACTTCCAAAGAGAAATTCGCAGGTAACTTGATTTGCTGGTAAGAGTATACATACCACAATGGCCGCTGTAACTGGAAGTCAATGCCATTGGCTTCGAAGTCAAAGGTATTAAAGAAGGTTCCAAACATGTTGTACGTCGTCCATGTCTTTGTCTGATAGGGCAAAACAATACTTGCGGTATAACTTCTTGATCTTCTCAGGTTTTGTAAGGATAATACGGTGATGTCGCTTCCTTCTTCCAGTTGATTTACAAATGGTTGTAGTGCATTATTAGCTTCTACATAACCGAAATTGATAGATGCGAACTCCATATAGGTCAAAGAAGTTTCAATAGAGTAACTATTCTCCGGAACCAATAGTGGGTTACCTCTGATAATCGATAATGAATCAATGTAGAACAAGAATGGATCTAACTCTTGAATCGTTGGTCTTGAAATGCGCTTTGCAAAAGATACATTCCAATTTAGGTTATCAGAAATATCATAACTAATCGACAGATTTGGAAAGAAATTCAAATAAGTTGTATCGATAATTTGCTGCTCGTTGGCAAATGAGTAGCCTTGTGCATTCGTTTGCTCTGCACGTAGGCCTGCATCAATACTCAATTTTCCAATCTTCTTGTGTAAACTTGCGTAGCCAGCTAATACCTCTTCTTTGTAGTCGTAGTTATTGCTTCTACCAAAATCTTGTATCCACTGATCAGCTTCGTTCACCTCAAAATCAACAATACTTCGATTGTTAGTTGTTGCATATTTGCTACCTAATTTTAAAGTAAAACCCGGACTTCCTAAAGGCTGTGTGTAGTCAACTTGAGCAGTAGTTATGGAAATATCGTTCCTACTCTGTAAGCGTTTTAAGCCATCAATATTTTCGTTTCCGGTGATAGATTCTGTAATATCATTTTGATCTTCAGAATTAAATTCAGCATGATCGATAGCTAAGAATAATTGTCTGCCATCATTAGCACTAGGCAATAAACTATAACTTAGATTATAGGCATTCTGGGTGTACTCAAGCGCTGAATTGGTAGTTGTATTGAGATTAATATCTTCAGCTCCATTTCTAAAAACATCATTGGTATTCGTTGTTAATTGTGTCCCTTTTGAGAAGCTGCCTTTATATTGTAAGCCAATGACAGAGCGTTCTGAAAGACTATAATCAAGTCCTGTACGATAGTTGTGCTCATGCCTAAATCTACGATCCTTTTCTAAGTCTTGAAGCATTAGCGTTTCATTCTGACCATCTAGGATTCTTCTTTCGTAACTTTCGTTAAATAGCAATCGATTAGGATTGTTATTATATGCTGCTATGATATTGATATCTCCTTTTTTGAAAGAACTTTCAATACCATAAAATCCTCTTTGGAAAGCCGCTTGCGTAGCAGTAAAATCTAGTTCTGTATGAAAACCTTCTACCTTATTCTTTTTGGTAATAATATTAATAACCCCTCCCCTACCTTCTGCATCATATTGCGCACCAGGATTAGTTAAAATTTCGATTTTTAAGACGTCATCTGCATTGAGCGTTGCTAGAATATCATTGGATGCAATGCGAACGCCATTGATCAAGATAGTGGCCTCTCCTTTACCGAAGATCGATACGTTATTATCACTATCAACCAATACTTTTGGCGACCTAGATAGTACATCAATTAGTGTACTACTTCCATCATTCAAAATGCTATTGCTTACATTAACTACTATTGCACCATTCTCTTGAGTAAAAGCTGGCGCTCTGCGCCCAGTAATCACCACTTCTTCTAACTGTGTAATAGATGATAATTCTATGCTTCCTAAATTAAGCACAGGATTGACAGCATTATTCAATGGGATATAAACATCATCAAAACCTAATGCATTCAATTGAACAATTATCTCCTCATTCGTGATGTCATCCATTCTAAATACTCCGTCAAAGAACAAATCACCTTTAATCAAGGTAGAATCCTTTGAAAGGATAAGAATGTTCCCAATTTCAATCGGTTCTTGGTTGCCGTCAAAGACTTTACCTATTACCGAAAAAGGAGGAACT
>JAKVCU010000003.1:79224-105684 GCA_022448955.1 Saprospiraceae bacterium | reverse complement strand
CCATTTGAGCCGATAAACTAATTACAGAGAAACATAATAAGCATATCATGATAGTTGTTTGATAAAGATTTTTCATAATGATCGATTTAAAAGTTTGGCCGCCCCAAATGAACAAATGAGCGTTAGGGGATCGGTCTTAATAATTTATGCGATTAAGTAGTTAGGCTAGAACCTGCCATCCGGCCGGCAGGAATTGGTATAATAAAATTCAGCCACAGGCAGACAGATTCTATCGTCAGCTTCTTATAATTTTCGAGCTGACCATTTTACTACACAAGCGATTTTGACTAGCCGATTAATACTTTTCGATGAATTAAACTATGCAGTAAATCTTTGCTCATAATCTCTTCTAGATCACTAGATGAATAATAATCGGTCAGTAATGGGAGCACTTTCGATAAATTCTCAGAGATTTTGAAGGTTTCGTAGGTTTTGGAATCAAATAAACAGTGATTATTTTCCCATGGAAAAACGTCAAAACGTTGTTGGTTGAAAGTGTAAGCACTGTTTTCTTTAGCTTGAACGACTTCCTCTGATGAAGGCACACTGAAATTACTTAGGTATAACCAACCATTCCATTGCGCAGGTTCTTTGATGACCAACTCCCCCAGAAGGTCATATAGGCGTTGTGTTGTGCTGACACAAAATTCTTCTGTATCCTGGCTTCTATCTGGATAAATTGGCTCTAATAGATGTACTACAGGATGCTGATCATCATTCCAATAGGATAATACAGGCACGATAGGTACACGAGTAGCATAGGATAAAAAGGCTACACCTTTTCGTGCATAAATCTGACCTTCTAAAAAGTCGATCACTGCCATTTTATCATCCTTTCGTTCCATTCCTCCTACTCCCGTATTGCCATCGATATAAATGATTAAGGAATTATCTCGCTTTATCTCACGAATCATTTGCAGACCAATCATTTTGCCCTAAAAACCAAAATATATGTCAATGCGCTCCGTGCTGCTTTTCAAGAGGTGCAACGACTAAAAGCCTTTGTCCCCACAGTCGATCAGGCGGAGCTAGTAGCTACTTCTCTTTTGAAGTAGACTACTTTCCAGTACTCATGCGAACTCTTCTTTAGTGCCTCGCACTAAGCATAAGAGTTTTGTCTATAATGCTGAATACTGTTATTTTTTTCAAAAATCATAACCTCCCCATTGCGAAAGGTCAGTTACTAAAAAGCTTTTTTGATTAAAACAGCATTAGGATTGTGAAGCTCACTATTGATCATTACTATAGGTAAATGAAAAAGGACTAACTCCACATCTAATAGAGTTAGCCCCTTTTGAATATTTATCGAAAATAAATCTAATGTATTTAATTCTTTTTTGATTGTTTATTGATTACCCAGTCATCTACTAATTTTGTGATAAAGGGAGTTACAAAAATCAATAAGAAACCAATAAAAATTGCTATTTTAAGATTATCCAAAACAAATTTGCCAACCTCTTTTTCGCTAGGTAAGGAAAGTAATGTCATCCCAAAAAAAGCAACAGATGTCAGAGCAATAAATCCAAAAAACTTCTTGACATATTTATTCTTAAAAAACTTATTTTTATCGTTCATATGATATGAATTAATGGATCATTCTTGAAATTAAACACAGTGTAACTTAAGTTTATTGTAATTTTGAACTAGTTGGTTTCTGCTCAGCTTAAGTCGCAGTGGAGTCTAATAGTCATAGCTATTAAGATGAGTATGCAATGAAGAGCTGAGTAAAAAGATACCTAATATGAGATAAGGTAAATAGTGAAAATTGAATTTCATTTTTTAAAATTTTGAAATTGAAGCTGTCCAAAAATATCGTTTGCACAACTTTAATCAAATAAATAATAATACCTACTCAATTCAAGGGTTTTCGGCTTCCCCCTTTTCTTAAATATCTTTTCGCTTTTTTATTTTGTAAACACATTGTTATTATTTATACTTTTGATTCATCTCTTTGCTCAAAAAACTTGGAATTTCAACAGATTCTAAAATGATAAAATAACCACTTCCAAAATGTGCATCAAATACTTCAGGTCTAATTTCTTTTACTTTTACTTCCATTTGAAGTTGTTGATCGACCATCGAAAAAAGAACTCTTAAATACCTTTCACATTTTTCTTCCAGCTGATCTTCAATTTTGCAAATACCATGGTACCTATATCCTTGACTTGGCATTCCAAGTATGATATCTGCTGCTACTTTTGTGGCCACTTTAGGGCCTTTTCCAAATTCTGAGTTAAAAAGTTGATCACTGACCATTTTTCCATTCTTGGTGAATACATTACAAATATCTACCTATTTTTTTTTCTATAAAAGGACATTCTTTCTACATTTCTTACCCTCTTTTTTTTTAAATTAAATCAATAATTAAAAACTATCTAACTTTAAATCAATGATTTATAACTTAAAAATGATAAATAATACTATTATTTTCTTACATTTTATCTGTCATTTAAAAATCAACATCATCTGTAATGACAATATTTACCAAATTTTGCTGCTCTCCATCTGATAAATCATTGAATTCTTGAGGATTTCCAATTAATCCTAGTGAAATTAATAATGTGATAATAGCCGCCATAACATTTTAATTTGCAGTGTTTTAAAATTGATTGCATTACAAATCTATGGCAAAAACTAGCTGAAGTCTTTGACAGTTGAAGCACAAATCTTACCCCAATTTTTCAGCATTTTTTGATTAAAAAAATATCAAAAACTAAATGGAATAAGCATTTTAAAAAATAATTCTATCTAAGAAATTTTACTTCGCAATGGCAGTATTTACCACTAATTTTTATCGAAAAAATACTTTTTTACAGAATTAAACCTTCCTTCCTGGTATAAATTCAAACAAAAAAATATCCAAACATTTTTTCATACTATTCGTTTATTTAATAGGAAAAAGGGGAAGATAAATTTATGTTATCTTCATAATCCATTATTACCTAATCCCTTTTCGATTATTCATAATTTACTGTTTCTATTTACCATCATAAAGTTACTTGGCCCTCGTAAAGAAATCATCACAAAACAAAATATCTAACTAAACATGTTTGAAGGGGTTACTGTGTATCCCTAAAGTTTATATTCAAAGTCTGCCTGGTATAACCTAAACTATAGTATGGAAAAGCTAAAGGAACTTGTGAATATCGTTACGCGTAACAAGGTCAAAGCCATTGAAGTGATTGGTTTTTCAAACGATAACAACACCAAAATCAACCAACTTTATGAAGGTATCCAGTCAGGTCAATACAATAATGATGAAGAAGCTTTTGAAGCTCTTTATGGTGAAGATTGTGACAAGAACCCCTACTATAAGTTAAAATATAACCTAAAAGAACGCCTTTATAATACGCTATTTTTCATCGATATTAAGAGCAGTAAATACTCAGATATCAAACGAGCAAATCTATATGTACAAAAAATGATATCGCTATTTAACCTGCTTAGAGCCAAAGATGCTAAGCTGAATGCTATCGCTATAGGCGAAAAAGTAATACAAACCGCTATGGAGTACGAATTTGCTTTAGAAGTCATTCATTTGGCTCGACGGCTGCGATCACTCTATGCATTGGTTATTGGAGACCGAAAAAAATACCTTTATTACCATAGCCTAATTATTAAATATCAAAGAATAGCAGAGGCAGAAGCAATGGCTGAAGGTTATTATTATGATATCATCTCTTTGTATATCAAGAATAAATCTACAAAAGAAGAATCTGTTAAGATTGCTAGCATGTATCTTGATGATCTAAATCAAGTAAAACTAGAATTTGAAACAGCTCATTTTTTTTATTGCAAAACTATGATTGCTATAAGTCTTTACATGGGCCAAAATGATTATCGTAAAACTTTAGAAATTTGTGATCAGAGCTTAGCAAAATTAAAGACTTTTTCCTTCGAAAAAACAGGAGCTTCTCTAGTAATTAATACACAAAAAATTGCTTGCTGTATTCAATTAAAACTATATCAAGAAGGAAGAAAGGTAATTTTGGAGTATATAGAAAAAATCCCAGAAGGCATCTTTAGTTGGTTTAAAATGCATGAGTTGTATCTCACCTTATGTCTACATACCAAATCTTATCAAGAAGCTTACGAAGTGTATGAAAAAGCTACCCAGCATCCCAAGTTTTCCAAATTTCCAAAATATGCACGGGAGGTTTGGAAAATTTTCCAAGCTTGGATACATTTTTTAAGTGTTGCAGGAAAAATTTCAAAAGAAAAACGATCCAAATTTCGGGTCTCTAAATATGTCAATGAAGTACCTATTTTTTCAAAAGATAAACGTGGACTTAATATTCCTATACTGATTTCTCAAATTGTATTGTTGCTCCAACAAAAACGTTATGATGCACTAATAGATAGTATAGAAGCTATTGAGAAATACAAAGATCGTTATTTGGATAAGGAAAATAATTTCCGCTCTAATCTTTTTGTAAGATTGCTCTTAGAGATTCCTAAACGAAATTTTTCATTCACTCAAATTTCTAGAAAAACAGAAAAGCTAGTTGCTCGATTAAACGAAGCGCCTCTGGAAATCGCTAATCAAAGTCATGATTTAGAAATTCTACCTTATGAAGATACTTGGGAAATTATCCTAGAAGAATTAAGGGAGAAATAAAAGTAGAAGAGCTGTGCGATACACAGCTCTCTTTATCTTTGACTATAAATGTCTTTCTGCGTGGTAAGAAGAACGTACTAATGGGCCACTCTCCACAAAATCGAAGCCTCTTTTCATTCCCTCCTCTTCGTACATCTTAAATACATCTGGATGAACGAATTCTGCAACTTCTAAGTGCATTTTTGTAGGTTGGAGATACTGACCAATAGTTAGTACATCACATCCATTTTCGATTAGATCATCCATTGTTTTAAGAACCTGATCTTTGGTTTCGCCCAAGCCCACCATAATACCAGTCTTGGTGCGTTTACCATAGTCTTTAATTCTTTTAATTTGTTCTAATGAGCGAGCATATTTGGCTTGCGGGCGTACCTTTCTGTACAATTGCTCCACAGTCTCCATATTATGCGAAACCACTTCCTGCCCGGCACTGATCATTCTTTCCAAAGCATCCCAAGTCGCTCTAACATCAGGTATTAATGTTTCTATTGTTGTTTGTGGAGAAAGTTCTTTCACCATACGGACCGTATGATACCAGATTTCTGCACCTCTATCTTTTCTTTCATCCCTATTTACAGAAGTAATGACAGCATGCTTTACACCCATTAGTTTTATTGCTTCTGCCACACGACGTGGTTCGTCTTCGTCATACTCTGGTGGACGACCTGTTTTCACTGCACAAAAGGAGCAAGAGCGTGTACAGGTATTTCCTAAAATCATAAAGGTAGCCGTACCTGCCCCCCAGCACTCCCCCATATTAGGGCAATTACCACTTTGGCAAATGGTGTGCAATTTATATTCATCTACTAATGATCTTACTTTTCTATAGTTCTCGCCAATAGGAAGTTTGACCCTTAACCAATCTGGTTTTCTTCTTCTTTGTTGACGTTTATCTACAATTGGTAACTCTATCATCTCCATCGTTTTTTCAAGATAAAAGCAAGGCGAAGCTACGTTCGCTTTAACAAATAAACAAGTATAATGGTTAAGATGTTGGAAACCTTACTAAATTATTACCAACGCTTGCCCAGTTGAAGATTGATGTAAAGGTTAAAAAAGATAGAACTATTCTCTGCATTAGGGACTTCTGGTGAATCGACCATAATTGGAACGGTTTGGAAGTAAAAATCTACCATGATACCAGCTTCTATAGCTTTCACAAACTCATCGAATGCTCCCCAATCAAAATGAACGGCCGCTTTAGCGTGCCCCCCAGGAATCAAAGATATTTCACTTAATCCTTTAGAAAACCCTGATGAGCCATAAACACTCGTAATGTCTAAGAAAGTATCTCTATTATCTTCTGAATAACTCTCTGAACGTATGATAAACTGATTTAAATCACCATCTACAAAGCGCACTAATTCTAAATAATATGGTTTTAGAAAACCTATAGAAGGGCCCGCTTCATAAGAAACGCCTATGGCTAACCCTCTGCGTTTTGCCTTTTCTGAGAAGTAGCGTTTCTCTCCATAACCTCCTCTCAATACAAAGAAATTATTTTGTTTACCAAAGACGAAAGCTCTAGATACCTTACTCGTTTGTGGTGATTGAAAGTCAAAACTCTGTCTAAACTCTTTAGGATGTTTTAATTCTCCCAACTCTATGTTGTAATATTGTGTCAGATAATACGTTTTTAGCTGACCTATATTCACACCCAATGCATAGCCATGCGTATGCAACTTCAAGTCTACTGTGAATTCTTTATTGTAGATGATCCCTTTGTTCTCTTCATAATAATTTTGCCCACCGGGAAGTGATTGCTGAGCAATCATTGGCAAAGTGTACAAAGAGATAATGGAGAGTATAAAAATGATTTTCTTCATAATTTCAATGTCTATATACTAAATATACGGTATGCGCTAAAAATTGTTTTGCATTTACCTTTTATTCCTGCTAAAATCCTTGAAATTGTAGTTTTTCAGACTCCAATGGTACAAAAAGGTATAAATACAGCACTAAATAAGCACAAATTTTATTTGCTCTCACATAAATTTATAAAATAAAATGGACAAAAGACAGTAGCAAAGGCCACTAAAGCTTTAAATTTACTTGTAATTAACAAATTCTATTATCCGCTATTCGTATCAACAAATTGTAATCATTAGTTCTTATTTAGTATGGATAAGTTGCTCATTTATTGCGCTCAACAAAGTAATCGATTACATTATATATTCGATGAACTGCTGCATACCTACCTAGGCATTGATTATCAATTAACCAATCACTGGGACGCATTTATAGCTAATAAAAACATTCCTAGGCTCATTTATGCCTCCTCTGCTATTCAGGTCTCTTCCCTGCCTTTCCTAAAAGCGAACCCTTTCATTTTTGAAAACCATATCCGCTCTATCACCCCTCAAATAGCGCAATGGCAAGGAATGACTACGCTTTTCCCTAATGAGCAAGAAGATGATCAATTCCCTTTTGACTTGTTCAGTGCTGCTTTTTTTCTTTTAAGTCGTTATGAGGAGTATTTGCCCTTTGAGGCAGACCAGCATGGCCGTTTTCCGGCAACAGCAAGTATTGCTTATCAACATAATTTCTTGCATCTTCCTATTATACAGCATTGGTGTATGGCTTTCGCCAAATATTTGCAAGCGTATTATCCTAAGCTTAGTGTTGAGTACCCATCCTATACATTTATTCCTACCTACGATATTGATTATGCCTGGTCTTATTTGCATAAGCCCATTTTACGTCAAGTAGGTGCGATGAGCAGAGAAATGGCCAAAGGCCAATGGAAACGATTGCTTGAAAGAGCAAAGGTCTATAGCGGAAATAAGAAAGATCCCTTTGATATTTACCAACAATTGGATCAATGGCACACTGCTTATCAACTATATCCGATCTTCTTTTTCTTGTTAGGTGACCAAAATACTTACGACAAAAATATTCCACATACAAATACCACCTTTCAAAATCTCATCCAAGATATTACCCAGCAATCTGAAGTAGGTATTCATCCCTCCTATCAATCCAATTCAGATAATGATACCTTAGAAAAAGAAATTTCAAGACTTAAGAACATTATTCAGCAAGACATTACTAAGAGTCGTCAGCACTATCTTAAACTAAGTTTTCCAAAAACCTATCATTGTTTGCGTCAGCTGGGTATCCATGAAGATTATTCAATGGGGTATGCGGCAGCTATTGGGTTTAGAGCTGGTACAGCTCTCCCCTTTTACTGGTATGATCTCACAACTGATCAGGTAACGGATTTAAAAGTTTTTCCATTCCAATTAATGGATGTAAGCTTAAAGGATTATTTACGGCTTTCGCCAAATAAGGCAAAGGAAAGTATTCAGCAAATCATTGAGCAATGCAAGCAAGTTGGTGGAACATTTATCCCCTTGTGGCACAATAGCTCTTTTTCCGAATTAGATGGATGGGAAGGATGGAAAGCCGTTTATGAATACTTATTAGCACAGGCAACTTCAGTATGATTTTATTACAGTTGAGGTCATTCATCGGCTTACATTAGTATATTCACTCTTGGTATCCTTTGCTTATTCAGCAGCTATTTTCAATACAAAGTTTTGATGACCATCACCTTGATACTTCAGACAGTCTGCAACAGATTTCACTTTATCTAAGTAAACGGTATCACCTACTTTAACTTTCGCCAATTGGCGAAGGCTTTTCTCATTGAGCTTTTTACCTTGATTGATGACTTCAACAATGTTGCCATTATTATCTTTAGGCATGACAATCAAATTAAAAGATATTATTGCACAGTTCTCATTTACATGAGTAAGTTGATGAAAATTTTGTGCCTTTTGAATATCTGTTAAATTCACTTCGATAATAGCTTCACTAGGAAAAGCCATAAAAAGAAGATTAATAAGATAGGTAATCATAACTTTTTATATTTATAACGGAATACACTTATGAAAAAATTGTATAACTTAAAGAATCGAAACATTACTGTTTAAATAAAAAAGGAAAACCTAAAAGAATGATTACGAACCTGAGCCAACAAGTTTCTCTTGCCAATAAGTACATTGCTGAATTAAGGGATGTCCATATCCAAAAAGACCGCATGCGGTTTAGAAGAAACCTTGAACGCTTAGGCGAAATTATGGCTTACGAAATAAGTAAAACCCTAGATTATAAGGAGCAAGAGGTAGAAACACCGCTTGGCATAGCTAAAGTTGCTTTACCGACTAACAATATCGTTATCGCTACCATTCTGCGAGCAGGATTACCTATGCATAATGGCCTTCTAAACTACTTTGATGACGCCGGGAATGCGTTTATTTCTGCTTATCGCAAACATCACAAAAACGGTACTTTCGATATTAATTTAGAATATGTCTCTTGCCCAGACCTGACAGACTGCACTCTTATCATTGCTGATCCCATGTTAGCCACAGGGGCTTCTCTTGCCATTGCCATTAAAGAATTAGAAGCTTATGGTACACCTAAAGAGTTGCATATTGTTACGGCTATTGCTTCTACGAATGGCTTATCTTATGTGAAGCGTTTGCACCCCAAAGCAAAAATTTGGCTCGGTGCAGAAGATGAAGAGCTCACGGCTAAATCTTATATCGTTCCTGGCCTTGGTGATGCTGGAGACTTAAGCTTTGGTAAAAAATTACAAGAATAGATTCCTCTAAGTTGGGAACTTAATCTTCCACCTATTGAGTATAGATTTAGCCTGATCAGATAAAGGAAAACTCTGACCGTCTTTAGTTTGCACAATTACTGTTTTTGCGGTGGCTGTACATATTTTACCTTGAAATAACTGCTGATAAACCGTAATTGAACTATTACCTACTCGAAGAATACCTGTACCTATATCCACTCGCCCAGGCCAAGTCATTTCATTCAGTAGTTGTAATTCTAGTTTTGCGATAACAAAACTTGCATTTTCCGAAAGAATATTTGTTTCAGGATGATATAAAAACTCCACTCTTCCTGTTTCTATAAAAGTAGAAAACACCGCATTATTGACATGTCCCTGTCGATCTGTATCCGCGTAGCGAATTTTGTCGAAAGACAGCAAAGGAAAGTCTGTTATAACTAAATTATTCATTATTAGAAATGGTTTAAAGGCCTACAATACGGTGCTATAAATTACGGCTTATAATGCAAAGTTTATTCTTTTTTTGAAGAAAACTATTCATCTTATTTCTATGGAAATAGGATGCTTCAACTCCAAACCTTATGATCATGAATACTTCAACCAATTCCATAAAGATCAAGGTTTAGAAATGACTTTTCATGAAAATTACTAAGGCCATTAGATATCCCTAACCACATTATAGAATTTGGGCTTCTATAACTCACCAAATGTTCATACTTTAATATAGCAAAAGGCTTAATCATAGGAAGGAAGGAAGTATTTCATAGCTAAGGCGTATTAGACTTTATTTAAGCAGGCTTTCGCCAAATATGTTGTATAAAATTTAGCGAAAGCGGAAAGAAACTTAACCCTCTAAAATAGAACGTTATTCGCTATCGTATTCCTTTTTTAATATTCCCAATAGGTTATTGCATTTCTATGGATTTCAAATATTTATCGCATACTTTGAAAGCAAAACCTGAATTAGGTTTATTTTTACTTTTTGTGCAATTGCCTTTTAAATTTATTCTTATAAGTTTAAGATTTTGAATAGGATTAAGGAGTGTAGGCCTCCAGAAGCCCAGTAAGAATGGTGTAAGCTCTTGCATGCCCATAGCGTGGCCCATATGCAGTGGAAGTCAATGCAATAACCATATTTTCTTCTGGAATTACAATGAGTTGATTTCCACCTCTTCCTGAAGCCCACAGATAATCATATTCCTTTCCTTTGATCGTTCTTTTCTTTTTGTACCAGAGCATACCGTAACTATCCGTCAAATCCCAATAGGCTGTAAGATCAAAAACCTTTCTTTCAATCAGTTTTTCAATATAAGCCGCTTGGGCTATTTGCCGATCACCCCATTTGCCTTTGTTGGTAATTAACACTCCTAGTTTAGCAAAATCTAATGTGGATAAATATAGTGTTCCGGCAGCTACGGTTTGATTGGAAGCATTGGTATACCAGTAAAATTGTTCAATATCTAATAGTTTGAATACTTTTTCTGTGGCGAAGTCTCGAAGACTCATTCCTGATGTTTCTTCTATAATGGCTCCTATTAGTGCTGCATTTATATCTGCGTAAACCCATTTCTCGCCTGGCTTATTCGACAATGGAACATTTAGTATGTATTTCACCCATTCATCCTTACTTCCCCAATGAAAAACATGGCCTGGGGTTTGCAAATCATCTGAATCAGCATCTAAGCCAGAAGACATATCGAGCAAGTGTTTGATCTTAATTTTTCTATAATCTTCGTTAACAGAGGGATATTTTTCTTTAGGAAAAAAAGAATAAACATCTTGATCTAGACTTTGCACTAGGCCTTCTTGCATAGCAACACCAAGGAGTAAAGATGTAATGCTTTTACCTGCTGATCGAATATCAAGGATCTGATTTCTCCAAAAAGTATTATAGTACCATTCGATTGCTAGTTGATTATCTTTGATTACAACTAAACCAGTGAAGTCTCTATGTTCTGTATTAGCAATTTTTGCTTCCAGAGTATCTAGTGCCTCTGCGTTAAAACCCATCTTTTCTTGGTTTCCTCGAGGAAGATTAGGAACTGGAGGTCTCTGACTGAAACTAAAATTAAGTATAAAAGATAGACAAATGAAAAGGGTGATTGCTTTCATATTTTTAGGTTTATTCTTTTAGTGATAACCTATGCATAGTCCATTTAGTTTTCGCCAAATGATACTGTATTGTTCATTTAAGTGATTAACCGAAATATTATTTCCATTTTTACTAAGTGTCTTTATCTATGAGTCTGTTTGAGATTTATTAATTGGCCTTACTGATAGATAGCCATAAGGTATAAAATAAAAGTAAAAAACGTTTGCTAATTACGTGTAAAAACAATAATTTCATACGTAAAAAGAGGTGGATAAAAAATTAACACTTAGTCTCAATGAACAGGTAATTGCGAATGCCAAAATATTTGCAAAAGAGAATCAAATTAGTCTTTCTAAATTGATTGAAGCATACTTGAGATCGGTGACTACCAATCAAACTAAAACGGTAAAAATTACTCCGTTAGTAGAAAGTTTAAGCGGAGTAGTTGAATTACCTACCAAATTTGATGTTCGAGATGAATACGCTGACTATTTAATGGAGAAGTACCAATGAAAAAACTGTATATAGATACGAATATCATTTTGGATTTACTGGCTAAACGAGAACCCTTTTATGAAGAAGCGGCTAAATTATTTTCACTTGCTGACAAGAAAGAAGTGGAATTGGTTGTTTCCTCGTTAAGTTTTGCAAACACGAATTATGTACTATCAAAATTGAATACGTCAGCAATGGCGAGAGAAATATTATCGAAGTTCAAAGTACTGGTGACTGTAGCAGATTTAACAGATAAAGTATTGGAATTATCGTTACATGATAAGTCGTTCAAGGATTTTGAAGACGGATTACATTATTATTCAGCAATAGAAAATGAGGCAAAAATAATAATCACTCGAAATTTAAAAGACTTCAGGAGTTCAAGGATACCAGTAATGAGTGCGAAATCATACTTGACGAATTAGAGAAGAAAAAACCTATGTCTAACAATATGTAAGCATCCAGAGCTCCTACACGCTCGCTATGGTGATTACATGGGACCTTACCTGCAAGCACCGCAAACAGAATGATTAAGGAAATAATAAATTCTAAATATCCTATATCTAAAAATTCGCTCAATGAAATTGAATCATTAGTAGAATTAGTAGATTATGGCAAAGGAGAAACTTTTATCAAGAAAAACAGACGAAACTTAAAAGAGTATTTCTTACTGGAAGGTGTTTGCAAAAGCTATTTGATAAATCCTGAAGGCGAAGAAATTACAATTTCATTCTTTAATGAAAAATCAATACTTTCCCCGTACACCACCAGAACACAGGACGAAATATCTGTTATCAATTTTCAGGCTTTGACCAATACTAAATTAGCAACAATAGATGCCAAGGAATTTGAAAGGTTGATGATAGACAATTTGGAAATTAGAAATTTTGGAAATACCGTTTTGCGCAATGAACTCTCCCAAAAAGTGGAAAAAGAAATTGGATTAGCTTCATTAACTGCTAAGGAAAGACTTTTGAAATTTAGAGAACAATTTCCAATGCTTGAAAACCTAATACCCCATACTGACATTGCCTCTTATCTTGGTATCACGAATATTTCTCTAAGTCGGTTGAGAAGTGATTTAGCCCGATAATACGATTTTATCATTTGTTAATGGAAGTGCTGATAAGTCATTGGAACTTTGCACTAAACATTAAAATAAACAAATGATGAAAAAAACAGGATTCTTTATCTTTTTACTTTTTCTAACCGTAACTATTTTTGGGCAAAATCAAGAAGGAACTCAATTAGCAATAGAAATAGACCCGGCACCATACATCTTAAAAGGGTATTCTATTAGCGTCAAATATAGTCCAAAACAAACGCCGAAAGTTGCTTATATGGCTTCAATATATCAATCTGATTTTCCAGAAGGAATGATGACGAAGACCAATAAGAATAATGGATGGAAAGATATGAAGATAGAAACAAGCTATGCAGCTTTTGCTGAATTCTATCTAAAGGAAAAAAGAAAAGGGCTTTATTTTGGCCCCTCGGTATTTTGGTACAACAAAAGTGTGGAATTGGAAGCCATAAACAAACGAACGAAATTCAGCACTATCTATCCAAACATTAGAGCTGGATATATCTGGTATCCCTTCAAGAAATTAGACTTATATCTCAACCCTTGGTTAAATATTGGAAGTGAAACCAAGCTTGATAAGAAAAATCAATTGAACGATGTTGAATTTGAGCCAAATAAGTTTAACTATATCATAGCCCTTCACATTGGGTACAAAATAGAGCTGTAATGAAGGGGAAGCTAATACTATTAATAATTGTCCTAATTTTTGGAGTAAGAATGGTAGCACAAGAAAAAATAAATATAAGCATTGACATTAAAAATGGAGTTCTCAATACTAGGATGTATCCATTAAACAATGCCGAAACAATAATACTACTTCATGGTGGCCCTGGAGTACCCAACCAGATGGAGCAAATAGCAAAATTGTTAAACAAGAAATATGAAGTCATTTATTTTGAACAAAGGGGGACTGGAGATTCATATTGCCCCAATTGTTCTTACACAATGGAAGACTATATTTCCGACATAAATGCTATTACCGAATATTACAAGTTAGATGCTTTTCATTTATTCGGACACTCTTGGGGCGGACTATATGCACAAATATATGCTGACAAGAATTCCCAAAAAATCAAAAGTCTGTTCTTATGTAGTCCAAGTTCAGGCACTAATAAAACCTGGGAAGAGACTGAGAAAGAAGTGATGAAGTATAACAAAAAAATGGCTTCAAGTGGCGAATGGTTAAAAATGGGATGGAATTCATTGCTTGGCATATTTGGAAGCGATAAAGCATATCGAAGGTTATTTGAACAAGTGTATAAAAATTATCACAGAGATTTCCAAGATATTAAAATTAATGAAGAGGAATTGACCGGAATATTTGCAGAACCGATTAACAAGACTCGAAAGGAAATTATGAACTACAAAAGCTTGAAAAAAGTGGAGCATCCGCCATTTCCAATTTGTATTTCCTATGGAGAGCATGATATTTATGGCGAAAGTAAAATCAAACTTATGGAAAGATTCCCTACTGCAAAAGTATATGAAATTAAAGATTGTGGCCATATACCCTGGCTTCACAATATATTAGAGTTTGAGAAGACTGTAACTAAATTTTACGAACTTTAAAGAAGAAAGCCAGCAGGTAACAATGTGTATGATGTCGCAGCACCTCGCAGGATGCAACGACACCATACACAAAACGCTATCGGTATGCCACTATTGTGCTTATATTTCGTTCAATAAAAAATAATTAATCCCGAAAGTTTTCGGGACTGGCTAAAATCAAATTTCTTTGCCCATTTTCTGATGAACACTTATCCAATCGAAAAGTAATTAGAATTTCAATAGCGGCTACAATAAATCCTAGTCCTTGATTCCACCAGTCAATGCTTGCTTTTCTTTTAGTCATTTACTTTAAGTTGAAGCGAAATATATCTATACGCAATACCTCCTATCGTCAGTACTGCGTATAGACACACGAATATGCGCCCCTAGCGGGATCGCATATCCCATTTATCATTAATCCGCTGTACGAATAGTTGTCGTTTCCTGAATCCAACAACCAACTCGGAAAGAAGTGCCTACTTTCAAGTTACGTAAGAATACGTCTTCTTTTTTAGGCATGTATTGACGGTAACGGCCAATCCACTTATTGGCTTCAGCAGCTACACTTGGATCGACGCGCTTCGCTTTGCTCCACATATCCAAAGCTGGCCAGACCACGATTTGACTATCCCAACCACGGCCAGGGCCACAAAGTGGACCACTTGATGCATACAAACGTCCAATTAAGATATAAGGCTCTCCCCAATTGGGGTTGAGCTTTGCTGCTTGTCTGGCATATTGTCTAGATTTAGAGAAATTCTTCAAGTGGGCATTATAAATCTTGGCAACAATCAACTTAATTTTTGCTTTTTTATTGGTATCCTCTTCTTCTGCTTCTGCTTTTTCAAAAAGCTCTATTGCTTTTTTGTATTCTCCCTTTCTCAGTGCGTCATAAGCCAGCTCCAGATCACTTTCTTCAACGCAAAGCTGATTTCCTGCCGCAATCACCTGCTTCATTTTTTCATTTTCCTTATCACAATCTCCCCAATTTAAGCGGCTATATACAATACGAATCACATCACAATCTGCTGGATTATCCTCAAATTCAGGAAAATAACGATCTACATAATAGCTACAATCATAGAAGCCCTTCTCTACCTCAAATGCTTCTAGACGCGCTGGCGCATAGCTCTGAATAATTTCCCAGCGCTCGCAGCCTGTGCCTTTACAATTCTTCATGCCATTATCGATAAGTTGACGAATCATTTGCTCATATTCTTTTGCTTCTTCTGTACTTACTTTTCCTTCTTGATGCAATTCTACAAGAAGAGCCGTAAATGGGTTAATGACAAAGTCATTGGTTTTCATACCATCCTTTGCCATAGATTGCTTGAACAAAGCAAAAATCTCCTCTTTAGTGGCTCTATCTTTGTATTTGTAGTACAAATCGAAGCCTTTGATCGCTTCTGAATAACCACCTTGTGGATAACAGTCAGCAATTTCATCGTATAGCTCAAATATTCTATTGGTATACTCTTCCTTTTTTGCAGGATCTGGTGTTTGGGACATAAAGTACTCATAGAAATAGATACCATCTGCATAAACCGTATTACGCTGACCATCTGCTGCAGGAGCTACGGCATATACCTTTTCCCAAAGTTCAAAAGCTTTAGGAATATCTTGAGCCTTAAAGAAATCACGATAGAGCACATAATTCGTCTCTACCTCATCAGGGTTAGGTGCATCCTGAAATTTGGGGCAGGGACTTAAGTCCTTAGGTTCTTCTTTTTTGACGATAGGTGTCGTTTTTGTTTGCGTTACAACTTCTTCTACAGTCTTAGAAGGGCATGCAAACATAAAGATGCTTAAAGCTATAACTAGAAGATAAGATGGAATATTCATTTGCGGATATTTTGGTACGAAGAAGAAATAAAAGAAAGGGGATTACCCTTTAGATGGTATATTTTATTTTTCACCTCACACTTTATTTTAAATGAAAAACATTGTTCCAAAATAACAAAAAGAGCAACAAGACATCAAGTCTGTGTTGCTCTTTTTGTTATTCCGAAATGTAAAATTGTATCTTACTTAAAGCGAACAGTTACTGTTTCGCCAATACCACAACCTACTTTAACTTTCTGACCTGCAGAAACCTTACGCATGAAACCTTCTGACTTGTCAGGTAAAGAACCTGATAAGTTGTTGATACGCTTGTTGGCATCAGCAGTAGCATCAGAGTCGATAGATTTTGCACGGCGGTATTTTTCGATCGCTGCTAATACAGCTAAACGAGAATTCCAGTCATCACAAGCTCTACGCCCCATCTTAGAGTAAATATCTCCAATTAAGATATAAGGCTTACCCCAACCTGAACGCATAGATGCTGCTTTATTGGCATTGGTACGTGCTGCGCCCAAGCGTCCAAACTGCCAACACTCCATATTGGCCATAGAGTAATATATTTGAGCTTTTGCTTCATCATCCTTTAATGCATACTCAGAATCATCTGGAAGTGCTAAACACTCTTTGTAACGACGAAGTGCGTCTTCATACTTTCCTTCTTTCTGTAATTGTACAGCATCATAACAAGGATTATCTTTACGACGTTTTTCCTCTAAACCTTTGTTAATTTCAGCAGCTAAAGTTTCATATTTTACCTTAACTTCTACCAATAATGCATCTGTAGAATCACAACCTTGCATTCTTAGTTTTTGATAAACATACTTTAGTACTTCTAAGTCTTCTGGATTTTTACGGAAGCTAGGCTCCAGTTTTTCTTTGAAATAAGCACAATCAAATACACGATCTTCCACATTTGCGAAAGCAGCTGTCATACGTTGCTTTGTACTTTTGTAGTATTCGCCATAATCAGCATTATTTTCGATATTATAGTCTGCAATATCAGTGATCTTGATATAAAGAGCACGAGTATCTGCTTGGTTCATTAGTTCTTTATCAAATTGGTATGCAGCGATACGAGCAGCTGGCTCTAGTAATGTATAGATGGTAGCATTGCCTGCCTTTTCATATGCTTTATTGAGCATTTCTAAAGTTTTGCTGTAAAGGCTATTAAAAATATAGTACATATCAAAGCCTGCTTGACCATATATGTAGTTTCCGATATATTCATCAACATTACCTGGAACTTCGATGGTACCACTTTCAATACATGCTGCCGCTTTCATGTAAAGATCGATGGCCATTTGAGCATATTCTTTCTTCTTAGCTGCATCTGCTTCTTTTTTGAACATAGCAGTATATATTTTTGCACCATCTGTAAAGTGCCAATCACGCTTACCATCTGCAGCAGGAGCTGCTTCATACACTTGTTTCCAAGCATCAAAAGCGATTTGGAAGTTTTGAGCATCTAATGCTGCTAAATCATCCGCGCTTTTATTTTTCAAGAACTGACGATAAACCGAGTGGTTACCTTCAACTTCTTCTTTGTTGGGTAAGTCATTCCATGTGCCACATTGTGCGAAAGCAGAATGGAAGCCAAAGAATGATACGAATGCAATTATTGCTAAACTACGTAATACCTTCATGGTTAATTGAATTTGCGTTTGAAAAACCAACTGTTATCATTAAGTGTAAAACCAAGTGTCATTTTTACGTACGTCTCTGTTAAAATATCTGAGCCGACGCCAAACTGTCCTGCTTCTACTCCAAAGTTTACAAATGAAATTTGTTGACGAGGCATAATAATTGGGAATCCAAAACCCAAGCTTACATTATAGATCGTCAACTGTTCTCCCCCAAGACTTCGAGGGTCCAAACCGTAAGAAAAACCTGCTCTATAGCGTACTCTACGAAAGTAATTATTGTAGGATGCAATGTCGGGAATGAGCTCTCCTCCTATTCTAATTCTCCAAGTATCCAGAAGGTTTTCTTCTTTAGCATCATTTTGATATTCACTCCAGGCACCATAGTGGTACTCAATACCTAAACGAAACTTATTAACATCCTCATAGGCTAGGCCTATTGTCAATTCTGTAGGCAATTGCCCACTTTCTTGGATGATATCTTCAAACAAGATAGTATCTCTGGTACCATAGCCTAAATTAGCACGACTGTAATAACGATCGGATTTTGTAGTGATAGGTAGTGTCGAATTACCATAAGCTCCAACAACAATACGTTTGGAAGAATTTTTCAACATTCCATCTTTTCCTGCTTCTTTGAAATAATAGATGTACTGCACTCCTGCATTCCAAGTAAACCCACCTACACTGATATCATCTCGAAATTCTGAATTGTAGTAATTATTCAAACTATCAAACTCGATTCTACGGCTATTGGTAATCTTGCCAAAGATATAGCCTATATTCACACCAACAGATATATCTTTATACTTAGCCGCATTTCCCCATTGAAATCTGTAGGTCCCCCCCGTACCCTTTAAATAGCTACTAACCTGATCAACGCCATCCACGATAGAAGTCGTTTCGACATCGTAGCCCACTATGGTATAGGGTTGTAAAGCAATAGCCATTCCGAAAGTCCAAGGTGATTGGTCACGGTCCAAAACCTTATTGATAGGATTCTTTAGAGGGAAGCCCAAAGCCATGTAGTTGAGATTACCACTCCAAAGGCCATCGCTAGCTGAAGGAGTCTCAAAATAGGAGTACTTTCCATACACCCCTACCTCGAAAGCAGTTGCTTGCAAAGCACTTAGCGAAGCTGGGTTGAGTAGATTCAACTGATAAGGATCTCTGAATGCTGCACTCAGACCAGCCATACCACTCTGCCCTGCAAAAAACTGATCGATAGGATCGCCTAAGCCGAAGCGAGAAAATGGAGAATTTGTTTTTGGCTGAATAGTTATATTATTCTCTTGAGCGACTAAAGTGCCAGACCCTACCAACAAACCAAATAATATTAGGATTTTACTCCAATCTTTCAACATTATAGGATAAAATTTTGTTAAGCCCTTCAAGGACTAAATTATGATGCACAAATATCTTTCTTTTCATTTTTTTTGCAAAAAAATCTGCATCTCCTCCCGTTAAAATAACGTTAAGCTGCCCGATTTTCAATTCCATATCAGCTACAAATCCTTCGATTTCATACAAACATCCCAACTGCCCACCATTCTGCATCGCACTTTTTGTACTATAGCCAATAATGTGCAATACCTCCTCATTTTCAACTAATGGCAAATTTGCAGTGAACTCATGCATAGCCTTGTAGCGCATATAAAGCCCTGGTGCAATATTTCCACCTAAATAGCCTTTTCGGGCATGAAGTACCTCATAAGTAATGCAAGTTCCCGCATCAATTATCACACAATGTTCTTGCGGGAAATGCACAGATGCCCCTATAACTGCCGCAATACGATCTTTTCCTAATGTTTCAGGAGTTTGATACTGGTTCTGAATGGGCAGTGGAGTATCCTGTGATAGTTTTATAAAGTAAAGGCTTGAAGATCTTATCTGTTGCTCTAATTCCGCTGGTAGGGGCTGCCCTACGGTAGATAAGATGATATTTTTGGGTTGATGGTTGGTTAGCCATTCTAAAATTTTTGTTTGCTGATCTGCACTTAACACTTCTTTAGCAACTAAGTTAGCATTTTCAAACAGCCCCAATTTCGTCCGGTTATTGCCAATGTCAATTACAAGATTCTTCATACCCTAAACAGTAAGCCCGAAAAATTGTTACAAAATTTTGTCTAGCCGCTTAATTATCTAGAACGAAGACAAAAAAGTGATTTTGCGCAAAAGTACATAACGACTTTTAGAAAATGGTAATACTATTATGTAAAGTTTAGGTTTAGATTTTTCTTATTTTCTGATCCACAACTTTGCCACACCTCCTTCCTTCGTCATGATCTGCACGGTATAGCTGCCTTTCGGCAAATGAGAGGCATCCCATTCGTATTGCCATTCTTCGATCAATTTCTCTGTATTCATCAAATGAACCATTTGTCCATTCATATCACTGATAGCAATACGAATAGGTCCTTGATACTGGCTATCTAGCGAAAGCTGTAACGGGTCTGTTGTAGGATTTGGCGAAAGCCTAAAATTAAGCTGAGCAACCCATGATCAACTTTCATTATTTGAATACGCTCTAAAAACAAAACACCCTATTGATAATCAAAACAATAGGATATTTTATATGGAGTAAATATTATATTCTAATGTTTAAAGTGACGAACACCGGTCATCACCATAGACATATCATTGGCATCACAGAAATCGATGCTTTGTTGATCTTTGATAGAACCGCCTGGCTGGATTACGGCTCTGATACCTGCTTCATGAGCAATCTTTACACAATCAGGGAATGGGAAAAATGCATCTGAAGCCATCACTGCGCCTGTCAAATCAAAGCCGAAGTGTTTTGCTTTGATAATTGCTTGCTTCAAGGCATCTACTCTAGATGTTTGGCCACAGCCCATACCTAATAATTGCTGGTCTTTAGCCAAAACAATAGTATTTGACTTTAAGTGTTTGGCTACTTTATTTGCGAAAAGCAAATCAGACTGCTCTTCTGCCGAAGGCGCCTTAGTGGTAGCTACTTTCAAATCATCTGCAGATTCGATTTTTAGATCTGTATCCTGCTCAATCACTCCGTTTAACAAACTCTTGAATGATTTCGTATGGCGATAGAAAGTCTTAATTTTTAATACAATACGCTTTTTCTTCTTACAGAGTAACTCCAATGCATCTGCATCAAAATCTGGAGCAATAACTACTTCGTAGAAAATTTTATCAATCTCCTGAGCTGTCGCTAAATCAATAGTTGTGTTGGCAATCAAAATCCCACCAAAAGCAGAGATATTGTCACCAGCTAAGGCATCTTTCCATGCATCAAGGATCGCATCACGTGTTGCTACACCACAAGAGTTCGTATGCTTAAGAATAGCAAAAGTTGGTGCCGCACCTTCAAATTCAGCCATCAAATTAACAGCAGCATCTACATCTACTAAGTTATTAAAAGATAATTCCTTACCATTCAACTTATCAAACATGGCATCAAAATCACCGTAGTAAGTTCCCTCTTGATGTGGATTTTCACCATAACGAAGTGTCTTTGCACTTAGAATGCTTTGCTTAAATGCTTGATCGTCCTCATCAACTGTATTGAAGTGAGCATAAATAGCGGTATCGTAATGAGAAGAAACTTTGAATGCTCTTCTGGCAAAGATTTTACGATCATTTTCGTCTGTTTCGCCATTTTTTGCTTCTAGCAAATCAGACAACATGCCATATTCATTACGAGAAGGTACAACGACTACATCCTTGTAATTTTTAGCCGCTGCACGAATCAATGCAATCCCCCCAATATCAATTTTTTCAATAATTAAATCTTCATCATCTGTGCTAGCCACGGTATCTTCAAATGGATAAAGATCAACAATTACTAAATCAATCTCAGGAATTTCATATTGATCTAGCTGTTGCAAATGATTGTCTTCTCTTCTTGCTAAAATACCACCAAATACTTTTGGGTGCAATGTTTTTACACGACCATCCAAGATAGAAGGATAGGTGGTTAATGATTCTACTGCTACCACTGGTACTCCTTGATCTTCAATAAACTTTTGGGTACCACCTGTAGAATAGATTATTACCCCTAGTTCGTGCAATTTCTTTGCAATAGGAGCAAGACCGTCTTTGGTGTAAACAGATATTAGTGCTGATTTAATTTTTTTGACACGCATGGATTCGTTCTCTCTTTTGTAAAAAAATGCTCTTTCTAAAAGAAGCTGCAAAGGTACAAAAGGGAAAGTGAATCTTGGATATGGAAAACTAAAGTTTTGAAATTAAGTTGTATTCTCTACTTTGGAGCAGTTTTTTTAACTGATGGTTCTGTTCTTAGGTCCAGAATATTCCCCATATGGTAGCAAGTACGGCATCGAGCTTCATAACGGTCTTTTTCGCCTAAAACGACTTGCTTATCATCTGCCGTAAGGCGATAAGAATGGGTAGCCAGATTACCACAATGCTGGCAAATGGCATGTACCTTTGTGATGTATTCGGCGACGGCTAAAAGCTGCGGCATGGGTCCAAAAGGTTGGCCACGAAAATCCATATCCAGACCTGCTACAATTACTCGAATGCCACGTAAGGCAAGCTTTTGGACGTTTTCCACAAGTTCTTCATCAAAAAACTGTGCCTCATCCACTCCTACCACATTAACGCCGTCTGTTAGATCTAACAATTGACTAGAATGATCGATTGGGGTTGAAAGAATATAATTCGCATCATGTGAAACGACCTTAGAGTCACCATAACGAGTATCAATCTTAGGATGAAAAATTTCTACTTTTTGATTGGCGATTTTAGCGCGTTTCAAGCGTCTAATCAACTCTTCGGTTTTTCCAGAAAACATAGAGCCGCAGATGACTTCAATCCACCCGCTACGTTGGCCTTTAAAATGTGGTTCTAAAAACATTCCTACGTATTCAAATATTTATAGTCTCTTTAATGATTATTTGCGCTAAGATAAAAATTATTGGACAGGAAAATATCAACTTCTTATATTTGTAGTTCTTGATGCCTGATCGAACACAACATAAAAATTAGAAATTACATGGATTTGCAGCACGCAAAAATTTTATTGGAAAAAATTAACGCACTTTATAAAAGTATATCAGCAGACGAAAATCGAGTATCGAGTATCGAACGCGATTTGATGTTGAGCTACATTCGCCAGTTGTATGATTCATTCTTAGAAGTGGAGGAAATTGAGCCTCCAAAGCCAAAGAAGAAAAAAGAAAAGAAAAAAATTAAAGCCCTAGATCTGGAAATTGAAGAGGTAAACATAAAAGAAGAAAAGCCAAAGATTAAAAAAGCTAGAATTATAGAAATTCCAGATTCTTTGAAAGAATTGGAAGAGGCTTCTATATCCCAAAAGACATCGACACCTCCCCCAGCTCCAGCCCTATCACCTGAGCCTGAAGCAATTCCAGAACCCTTGTTAGAAAGTGCTCCACCAGCTCCAACCCCTTCTCTTGACCCCATCATAGAAGAGCTTTTCGAGCACAAAACTGCTACTGATTTATCCGAAAAGCTTAGTGAAAGGCCTATCACTGATTTGACCAAATCCATGTCGATCAATGATCGTCTATTATTTATGAATACCCTATTTGGTAAAAGTATGGACGCGCTCAATATTGCGCTAACGCATCTGAATACATTAGACGGAATGCCGTACGCCAAACCTTATCTTATCAAACTAGCTTCACAGCACGACTGGATGGATAAAGGGAAACAAGATACTGCCAAGGATTTTATCAAGCTCATTCGCCGACGCTATCAGTAGCCTCTTTTGTGACATTGAGAGGAGTTGATTTTGAGACTTGGTGACTTGCTGAGTGGGAGAGTTGTTTTTTTAACTTACAAAGTCTCCCACTCACATCGTCACACCCTCACAAAATCCCTAATAACTCCACATATCCTGTTCCTTATTTTGGATTTTATTTTTGATTTTTTCAGATTGATGTAATAAATCTATGCCGCTGTATTGATCTTGAAGACGCTCATCCATGGTGTTGGACTCCTTCGTGATATAACTGGAGAAGAAGCGCATTTCCAAAATATCTTCCCAAGACATTACTTTTTTATCATTTTCTGCCAGTTGGATGGCTTGTTTCGCCAAAACTGCGCGTGCTTGAGCATAATTGATCCAGTACATTGGCAGGGTGTACCGATAATTTCCACCATCATCATAAACATCTTTCAAAGGGGCAATGCCTATTATTCGGACTTTCATTGTTGAAGTATTCGAATCAAAATACCATACCTCTTTCATTCTGAACCGGATGACATCTGCTGGATCAAAATCATTTTTTATTTCTTGAAATTCAGGATCATAAGTAATTGGATTTAATACCTCGACTGTATCTATTTCATATAGTTGCTGATCCAATTCTTCTTTAGTCAAAGGAATAGAAAAATCATCCGTCTCTGCATTATAAGCTTGAAGTTCGCCACTTAAGACAGCATCGTTCAAAATACTTACTAATGGCATTTTAGGATTACGAAAAACCAAATTCATTTTTTCACGGGTATCGATTTCTCGCCAAACTCTCTTTTTCCAAAGAATATCACTTTCTCTTTGATTGGGGTAAGGAAGTAGTCGTTTTTCCAAGATTGTATGATCTTCTACAGCATCATCAATAGGTAGTTGTTTAGCTTTACTTTTGGATCCTTGATCATCCACTTGGAGTGTTGGTTGTCCTTTTACCATTGGACATAGCATTGCCATTAAACATGCAAACAATAAAATTCTCATGATCAAATGTTTTGGAGGGGAGCCTTTCTCATATTAATCCCCAAAATTGTTATTGAATAAACCTAGAGAGTAAACTGAACAAAGAAAATTCGGGTGATTTTTTGATAAATTGCTAGCTATTGATTATCAAAACTGGGGTTTAGATTTCATTCTTTTATTTTACCTTAAATATTAAACCATTCAATTTTCGATGGTATTCATCGCCTGGGCATTTGACTTTGATATCATCAAAAAAGTATCGATCGCCTCTACTTGCTTGATCAATTAAATTACGACCTCTACCTGTAAATCTGGGTCCATTATTTCGCTCAAACAGGGGATCGCCTGAGCGAGGCACCCTTGCAATTTCAAAGCTGCTTATTCTGCACTTCGCATTAAAGTCAAATCCTTCTAAGATGGCCAAAATACCTTGCTGTGCCTTAAACTCTCCAATACTGACCTCACCACTCGTTTTGTTAGCAAATTTTAATACGGGGTCAGGTATTCGCTTTACGCGAAATTTGAAAGCTGTTTCTGGGAAACCATCTGCACTTACCTTTACTTCTGCCACACCAGGTCTTCTGGGTTTAGCTACATATTGACCTGCCAAGCGATTGTTTACACTCAAATCCAAATTGCTGCCATCTACTTCAATACTCTCTGTTGCAGCACCAGCCACTGCTACCGTAATTGGATTATCTACGCCTATATACATTACATTCATATTATCAGCCGAAACCGTTGCAGAACGAGCACCGACTTGATAAGCAAAACGCTGTTCAAACGCCTGAATTTCACCTGTCAGCGGATCTGCCAATTCAATACGCATATTATGTGTTCTAGTTCCTATTGAAGAAGGGCTTTCGCTAAATACTGCTTTACCATCCTCCACATCCAAAGGCCTACCATCTACAGATATAGAGATATTATCTGCCGTTGTACTATAAGCGGCTAATACTATTTCACCTTTATATGGCTCTCCTTTAATGACATAAGATTTGTTAGAAGATATGACAGGCATAAAAGCATCTGGTTTATAGAATACATCTCCCATCTTGGATAGGAAATAATTTAGAATAACGGCTTCCGATACTTTAGCATCATTCTCAAATTTGCGTAAGATGGGCAAAATAGCAGCCACTGGCATTTGATTAAAATTACTCTCTATCCAAGTCTTTTCATTCTTTGGTTGTTGAATTTTTAAGGGCAACTGAGCTGCTATTTCAGACTTTGCATTCTCATCTTCGATTAGATTTAACAATGCAGCTCTTGTACCTTCAATGTGTTGTTGCAAAGCTACTCCTCTTCCTTCATTTAGGAGTAGTCTAGTGGTAACATCTTTGTCGGTTTTTCTTTTAGGGAGCTGATCTTCTCCTAAGCCGCCTGCGGCTTCAATTAGTAAGTTTCTTAGTTTTTCGACCTCTCCTACTAACTGATTAGAAAGCACTTGTGCTTCTTCTGCTTTCAATTTAAACGGTTGAAACTGTGAGTATGCTTTGCTTTGTTCGCCAATTGCTTTCATCAATTGCTCGTTAGAGCTGCTTACTATAGCATTACTACCTTTGAGGCTATCATCCATCGTAAAAAAGGCGTTGATGATCTCCGCCGAGACATTCAAAGCCAGCAAGGCGGTTAATACAATGTACATCAAGTTGATCATCAACTGACGGGGTTCTTTAGGAATAGACATTAGATTAGTTTTAGTTTAAGAAATAGTTGTCTAGGGCAAAACATCTAGCGTTATGCCTTTCGGCAAATACCTACACTAAATGGCATACCTTTACCAGTGCTTACTCATTACGTAGTGATTAGTTAATGTTTAATAGTGTAACCAGTTAAATCATTAACGAAATACGATTTACGTAAGTAAGCGC